>CAYSNK010000006.1:0-26471 GCA_964432375.1 uncultured Oscillospiraceae bacterium
GACCACTGCCGCCACACCACCTTCGGCACCCACATCGACTCCGTGGAGATCGAGGACGAGGACGTGGCCGGGGCCTATCAGGAATACCTGGCGGGCCGTGTGGAGGTCTACGGCGCGGAAAAGGCCGCCAAACGTCCCCAGACCCTGATGGACGCCGGAACCCTGGGGGCCAAGGTGCTGAAAAAGCGGGGCCTGCTGCCCAACCTGGACGAGTCCGAGGAGATCAACGCCTGCTCCATCCACATCCCCGTGGATGTGGATGGCAAGGAGCAGGACTGGCTGCTGATGTTCAAGAACGAAACCCACAATCATCCCACCGAGATCGAGCCCTTTGGCGGCGCGGCCACCTGCATCGGCGGCGCCATTCGTGATCCCCTGTCCGGCCGGGCCTACGTCTATCAGGCCATGCGCATCACCGGCTGCGGCGATCCCCGGGTTCCCATGAGCGAGACAATAGAGGGCAAGCTGCCCCAGCGCAAGCTGGCGGTCACCGCCGCTGCAGGCTATTCCTCCTACGGCAACCAGATCGGCCTGGCCACCGGCCATGTGGCGGAGTTTTACCATCCGGGCTACCTCGCAAAGCATTTGGAGCTGGGGGCGGTGGTCGCCGCAGCTCCCTCCGAAAACGTTGTCCGGCAGCGCCCTGCTCCCGGCGATGTGGTGATCCTGCTGGGAGGCCGCACCGGACGGGACGGCATTGGCGGCGCAACCGGCTCCTCCAAAAGCCACAACCGGAGCTCCCTGGACACCTGCGCCGCAGAGGTTCAAAAGGGCAACGCCCCCGAGGAGCGCAAAATCCAGCGCCTGTTCCGCCGCAAGGATGTCACCCGCATGATTAAGCGATGCAACGACTTCGGGGCTGGCGGGGTTTCTGTGGCCATCGGTGAGCTGGCAGACGGCCTGGAGATCAACCTGGACGCCGTCCGCAAGAAGTACGAGGGGCTGGACGGCACCGAGCTGGCCATCTCCGAATCCCAGGAACGCATGGCCGTTGTGGTCGCCCCCGAGGATGCCCCGGCTTTCCTGGCCTACGCCCAGTCTGAAAACCTGGAGGCATATCAGGTGGCCGTTGTCACCCGGGAGCCCCGGCTGGTGCTGAACTGGAACGGGGTCAAGATCGCCAATCTGTCCCGGGCCTTTCTGAATTCCAACGGCGCTGACAAGCACACCGCCGTATACGTTCCCAAGCTGCCCGCGCCGGAAAAGCCGGAGGTCACCGACGTGGTGGCGCAGTTTGAGCGGATCGCAACCGACCCCAACACCGCCTCCCAGCGGGGCCTGGTGGAGCGCTTCGACGGCTCTATCGGCGCATCCTCCGTCCTGATGCCCTTCGGCGGCCGGGAGCAGACTTCCCCCGCCCAGGCTATGGCCGCCCTGCTGCCGGTGGGCCCCGGCCACGAGACCACCACCTGTTCCGTCATGGCCTACGGCTTTGAGCCCTATCGCTCCGCCCGGAACCCCTTCTATGGCGCCGCCTGCTCCGTGGTGGAGTCCGTGGCAAAGCTGGTTGCCGCCGGCTGCGACTATCGGGATGCCTATCTGTCCTTACAGGAGTATTTCGAGAAGCTGCGGGATGATCCCGCCCGCTGGGGCAAGCCCTTCGCCGCCCTGATGGGGGCTCTGTCCGCCCAAATCGGCCTGGGCGCCGCCGCCATCGGCGGCAAGGACTCCATGTCCGGATCTTTCCTGGATCTGGATGTGCCGCCCACGGTGGTCTCCTTCGCCATCGCCCCCTGCGACGCCTCTAAGGTGGTTTCCACCGAGTTTAAGAAGTCCGATGACCCCGTCTACTTCTTCCAGGCCCCGGGCAATGACTATGAGGGCACCAAGGCAGTCTGGGCCCGGTTCCACGAGCTGGTTCAGGCCGGCAAGGTCAGGGCAGCCTGGGCGGTCACCAAGGCCGGTGCCGGGGAGGGCATTATGAAAATGACCTTCGGCAACGAAATCGGCTTCTCCGGCAACGAAAACTGCACCGCCGACCTGCTGTTCCAGCCCTGCAGCGGCTCCCTTGTGGCCGAGCTGACTGAGGACGTGGACTTTGGTCTCCGCATCGGCAAGACCTCCTTCGTCCCCTTGATCGAGGCCGCAGGCGCGTTTATTTCCATCCACGACCTGCGGGACGTCTGGGAGACCACCCTGGAGGACGTCTATCCCACCCGCACCGAGCACGATACCGCCGTGGACGAGGTTGACGAGCTGGACACCGACGCCCGCCTGAACTGCGAGGGCAACGGGAAAGAGGAAGAGGAGGAAATGCGCTCCATTTCCTGCGCCGAGCGCCCCTCCTCCAGGCCCCTCACCCGGACTGCCCGCCCCCGGGCCGTGATCCCCGTGTTCCCCGGCACCAACTGCGAATATGACACCGCGCTGGCCTGCACCCGGGCCGGGATCGAACCTGAGATCCTGGTGGTGCGCAACCTGTCCAGTTCCCTGCTCAGCGAGTCTGCAGAAGCCCTGGCTCAGGCCATCCGCGCCAGCCAGATGGTCATTCTGCCCGGCGGATTCTCCGGCGGCGACGAACCGGAGGGCTCCGGCAAGTTTATCGCCTCCTTCTTCCGCAATCCCAGGCTCACCGACGCAGTCCATGACCTGCTGAAGAACCGGGACGGCCTGATGCTTGGCATCTGCAACGGCTTCCAGGCGCTGGTGAAGCTGGGTCTGGTGCCTTACGGCGAGATCCGCCCCATGGACAACACCTGCCCCACCCTGACCTTCAACCTGATCGGCCGCCATCAGTCCCGGTATGTCACCACCCGGGTGGCCTCGGTCAAGTCCCCCTGGATGCTGAACTGCGAGGTGGACGACCTGTATTCCGTCCCCGTTTCCCACGGCGAGGGCCGCTTCGTGGCGCCTCCGGAGATCCTGGAATCCATGATCGCCGCCGGTCAGGTGGCAACCCAGTATGTGGACGTGGTGACCGGCCTGCCCACCATGGGCATCTCCGGCAATCCCAACGGCTCTGTTGAGGCAATCGAGGGCATTTTCTCCCCCGATGGCCGGGTATTCGGCAAGATGGGCCACACCGAACGCTGGGGCGACCTGGTTGCGAAGAACATTCCGGGCAACAAGCACATGCCTCTGTTCGAGTCCGGCGCGCTGTATTTCAAGTGATTCCGTTCAAATCCCCTCCGGGATTCCCGGAGGGGACGCTAAAGATTATGGATTCTATTATTTTCGATATTGACGGGACCCTGCTGGACTCCCGGGAACAGGTCCGCAGGGCCTGGTCCTCCCTGGTGGAGGAGCTTTCCGGCCACCCCTGGGTCATCGCGGACGCGGATTTCACCGCCCTGTTCGGCCAGCCCATGGACGCCATCGCCAGGGTCCTCTTTCCCGGGGAAACCGACGAAAAGGAGCGGATGCGCAAGGCAAATCTCTGCTATGAGGCGGAGAACCGCTGGCTCCTGGAGCACCCGGGCAGGCTATTCCCCGGCGTCCGGGAAACGCTGGAGCAGCTGGCCCGGCGGTATCCCCTCTATCTCGTCAGCAACTGCCAGCTGGGTTATATCGAGGCAACCCTGGCCTCCACCGGGCTGGGCCATCTGTTTTCCGGCCAGCTCTGCTTTGGGGACACCGGAATGCCCAAGGGGATCACCATCCGCCGCCTGATGGAGAAGTACAGCCTCCAGTCCCCGGTCTATGTGGGCGACACCCAGGGGGATGCGGAAGCCTGCGCTTTGGCAGGAATCCCGTTTATTTACGCGGAATACGGCTTTGGCCATGTGGAGCAGGCGGAATATGTGATTCACCGGTTTTCCGACCTGCTCCCGCTGTGCGGCAAAAAGGAGGATGTCTAAATGGCATACAGAGGAAAAAGAGAGAGAAGCAGTCTGGGCCACGAGATCCTGAGCTGGGTTTTGACCATTGTGATTCCGGTTGCCGTTGTCCTTCTCCTCAACGCTTATGTGGGCAAGCTGGTCATTGTCAACGGCACCTCCATGTACCCCACCCTCTACGATAAGGATCTTTTGATTGTTCAGACCATCGGGTATACCCCCCGGCAGGGCGATATTGTGATCTGCAAAACCGATCCCAACGGCTCTCTGCAAGGCGAGAATGTGGTGAAGCGCTGCATTGCCGTTGCCGGGCAGACGGTGAGCATCGACTATGGCCAAAACACCGTCACGGTGGACGGCGTTGTCCTGGAGGAGCCCTATTTGAACACCAGCTATGGGGATGTCATGCTCAGCGGCTACTATGAAAACGCCACCTACACCGTCCCGGAGGGCTGCATCTTTGTCATGGGCGACAACCGGAACAACTCCACAGACAGCCGCAGCGAGCACCTGGGCATGGTGCCTGTGGAGGATGTGATTGGCCGCAAGGTGCTGGATCTCCCCCTGGGCCATCTGATCGGAGACAACGACAGCCCATGAGGATTTTAATTTCCGCCTGTCTCCTGGGCGCCTCCTGCCGGTATGACGGGGAAAGCAAGGCATATCCCTCCATACAGGCCCTGCTGAAAAAGCACCAGCTTGTTCCCGTCTGCCCGGAACAGCTGGGCGGGCTCCCCACTCCCCGCCCGGCCTCCGAGCGGCGGGGGGATCGGGTTTTCAACCGCCTTGGCCTGGATGTCACCGCCGAATATCAAAAGGGCGCGGAGGAAGCCCTGGGGCTTGCGAAGCTGTTTGGCTGCACCTGCGCCGTTCTGAAGGAGCGCTCCCCCTCCTGCGGAAGCGGCAGGATTTACGACGGGAGTTTCTCCGGCGTCCTGGTTCCCGGCGATGGGCTGACCGCTCAGCGGCTGAAGGCCGCCGGCATCCGGGTGTTGGGCGAGTCCCAGATCGGCGAGCTGCTTTCTATGGAATAAATATTGCTCCCGCTGTTCAGAGTGAACGGCGGGGGCTTTTTCACGCCTTTTTTCTGACGAAAAATCTCTCGCCGCCCACCTCTGCCGGCTGAATCAGAACTTTTTTAAAACACAAGCTGCACCAGCAGCATATAGCAGACCGTGCCGCAGACGATGGACAGCAGGGTGTTGTGCCTCCACCTGTGCAGGAGCACCACCAGCGCCACGGAAATCAGCTCCGGGATGCCGTGGGGAGAGGCCAGGATCTCGGTGCTTCTCAGGCAGTACACCACCAGCATGGCCATAATGGAGTAGGGCAGCACCTGGCTCAGATATTGAAACACCTTCGGCGCCCCCTTGGAAAACACCGCAAAGGGCAGAAAGCGGATGAAAACCGTCACCCCCGCCATGACCGCCACCAGCAGCAGGGAGTGGATTCGGATATCAGCGCTCATCCCGCTTCCCTCCCCGCTGGATCACCGGTTTTAACAGGAAAAGCCCCAGGGCGATGCAGAGCATTGTGGGGATGAGGAAACGGTCTGCGCCAAAAATCAGCAGACAGACCACCGCGCAGCCCAGGCCCAGCAGGGCGGGCAGATGCCGCCCGGCGGACTCCCACTGCTCCACAAAGACCACCACGAACAGGGCGGTCATGGAAAAGTCAATGCCCGTGGTGTCAAAGGGGATGGCGCTGCCGGCCACTCCCCCCAGGAAGCTGCCCAGCACCCAGTAGCACTGGTCAAAGAGGGAGACCAGCAAATCGTATGCCTTCTCGTCCACCCCCTGGGGCAGCTTGGGGCCGCAGACCAGAGAATACGTCTCATCCGTCAGGGCAAAAATCACATAGGGCTTTGCCCTGCCCATATCCCGGTATTTCTCCAGCATGGAAACGCCGTAAAACAAGTGGCGGGCCTGCACCATCAGGGCGGTGATGGCCGCCGTAATCAGGCTTGCCCCGCTAGAAAGCAGGCCAACCCCCACATACTGCATGGAGCCGCCGTAAATGGTCAGCGACATCAGGATGGTCCACCAGAAGGAGTAGCCCTTGTCATACATCAGCAGGCCAAAGCCCAGGCCCAGCACCACATACCCCGCCATCACCGGCAGGGAGGTCAGGAATGCGTACTTGATCGTCTCTTTGTTCATCGTTTTTCCCCTCAGCTACGGGCTACGCCGGTCAGATCAAAGCCGGGAATATAGCCGCCGTCGGCAGAGGCTCCCTCCTGCGTGAAGCCCTCCAGCCCCAGATTTTCCATATAAGTATTGGCGGCGCGGATCTCCGCCCGGCGCAGCCTCCGGTTGATCTCCGGGAACTCCGCCGCCCTGCCCCAGGGAAGATACTGGCTCATAAGGGAAAACAGCACCTGGCCGGGCTCAAAGGTTTCCGCCACCCAATCCATAACCCGTTTCGCGGCGTCCAACTGGCCGGGCAGCACCAGGTGCCGGATGATGACCCCCCGCTTGATCAGGCCCTCCTCCAGAACCACGGGGCCGGTCTGCCCCACCATTTCCACGATGGCGGCTTTGGCAACCTCCGGGTAGTCCGCCGCGCCGGAATAGCGCCTGGCAGTCTCTCCGTCCAGATATTTCAGGTCAGGCAGATACACATCCACCTTGCCTTCCAGCCGCTTCAGGGTTTCCGGCCTCTCGTAGCCGCCGGTGTTGTATACCACCGGAACCCCCAGGGGCCTTTCCGTCACCTGGGCGACCACATGGGCATAGTGGGTGGGATTGACAAAATTGATGTTGTGGGCGCCTTGGGCGATCAGCTCCCTGCAGATCTCCCCCACCCGCTGGAGGGTGACTGCTTTTCCGAAATTCCTGTGGCTGATTTCCTCATTCTGGCAGAACACACATTTCAGGGAACATCCGGAAAAGAAAATGGTCCCGCTCCCCCGGGTTCCGGAAATGGGAGGCTCCTCCCAATGGTGGAGGGCGGCCCGGGCCAGCACCGGCGCCTCCGGCATCTGGCAGACGCCTGTGCCCCGCTCCGCCGTCCGCTCCCCGCCGCAGGCCCTGGGACACAGATTGCAAATCATGTCTCTTCCTCCTCTTCCATCAGGGCCTCCGCCGTCTTGCGGAAGCTGTCAAAGGCGCTGGGGATGGGATAACGCTCCCGCAGCTCTGCCCCGCTGGCCCATACCCAGCCCCGGGGCAGCTCTTCCGTTTCCGTGCGAATCCCGATGCCGGTCATACGCCACTCAATATGGGTAAAAATATGCTTGCCCCTGCCGCCGTCCTCCATAGACTGGGGCAGGATGCCCCAGTTGTCCAGAGGCATCCGACTGCCAAGCTCATTGGGAAACTCCCACAGCCCCGCCAGCAGGCCCTTCTCCGGCCGCCGCCGCAGGGCGATCCGGCGACGATTCACGATCAGAAATACCCTGCGTTCCTCAATTTTCCGGGATTTTTTCGCTGGCTTCACCGGGATGCGGTCGGTCTGCTCCTGTTCCCGGGCCAGACAGCCCTCCGCCACGGGACACCGGTCACACAGCGGCTTCCCGTTGGGGACGCACACCAACGCCCCCAGTTCCATCAGGGCCTGATTAAACTCCCCCGGGGCGTCCACAGGCATGATTTCGGCCAGAAGCCCCCGAATCCTCCGCCTGGTATCCGGCCGCGTGATATCCGAGGGGTCTGCCAGGATGCGGGTAATCACCCGGAGGACATTTCCGTCCACTGCGGGCACCCGCAGGCCAAAGGCGATGGAGGACACCGCCCCGGCGGTATAGTCTCCGATGCCGGGCAGCCCGCGTATTTCCTGATAACTTGCCGGAAACACGCCGCCGTACTCCGACTGGATCACCCGGGCCGCCTTTTGCAGGTTCCGGGCCCGGCTGTAATAGCCCAGGCCCTGCCACAGCTTCATCAGCCGCTCCTCCTCGCAGTTGGCCAGGGCCTCCACCGTGGGGAGCTCCTCCATAAACCGTTTGAAGTAATCCAGCACCGCCGCCACCCGGGTTTGCTGGAGCATGATCTCGCTGACCCAGACCCGATAAGGGGTGGGGTCGCTGCGCCAGGGCAGCGCTCTGGCGTTTTCCTCAAACCAGCGCAGCATGGGTATCACGCTTTTGCTCAGCCGCTCCATCTCTTCCATCTGCCTCCCCCTTCCGCAGTCACTATTCGATTATTATACACCTTTCCATGGAAACCGTCCAGGAGGCGGCTCCCCATTTTCCGCCCAGAGCGGAAACACATGGACAAACGCCCGGAACTGCGCTATAATCGGTTTAAATAACAAAGGAGGCCATGCTATGTGCAACACAACCCTCTGCTATCTGGAGCGGGACGGCTGCTATCTGATGCTCCACCGGGTCAAAAAGGAAAAGGATATCAACAAAGACAAATGGATCGGCATTGGCGGCAAATTTGAAGCCGAGGAAAGCCCGGAGGACTGCCTCCTGCGGGAGGCTTATGAGGAAACTGGCCTGACCCTCCACAGTTGGACCTATCACGGCTGCGTCACCTTTATCGCCCGGGATTCCTCCGGCAGCTATACCGAATATATGAATCTGTTCTCCAGCCGGGACTTCTCCGGCGAACTGAAAGCCTGCAAGGAGGGGGTATTGGAGTGGGTGCCAAAGGGCCGGGTGCCCGCGCTGAATCTCTGGGAAGGGGATCTGATCTTTTTGAAGCTCATGGAGGCGGGCGGCCCGTTCTTCTCCCTGAAGCTGGTATATACGGACAATGTGCTCTCCCAGGCAGTGCTCAACGGGCGGGCGCTGGCCAGACAGGGGTATGGACAATGGAGCTGAATCAATCCGCCTTCTCCCGGGACGGCTTCCTCACCCGGCAGCAGGACACCGGGAACATCCCCTTTGGCGCGCTGACCAGCGAACGAAACGGCTGCGGCTGGATCGCCGCCTATAACTTTCTCCGGGCCGACCTGCATCCGGTGAAATGGGATCAGGTGCGGCGGGATCTGAACCGGCTTCTCCCCTTTCAGGGCAGGCTGGGCGCCAACGCCTTTGTCCTTCGCGGCTACCTGCGATTACAGGGCTGCCGGCTTCACTCCGCCGTCACCCTGTCCGGCGCGAAGCGCCTGATCCCCCGCTGCCGGGCGGGCATCCTCCTCTATGAAACCGGAAAATCCCGGCACTATGTGGCGTTTCAGCGCCGGAGGGACGGCAAGCTGCGGTTCTTCAATGTCCGGCCGGACGCGGCAGAGGTCGTGATGACCATGGAGGAGTTTTACCGCAGCTTTGTAAAGTTTCCCCTTTTCTTTCTGTTCACCACCGCTTCTTAACAGTATATAATATTTCGTATGAGACGTTTACATTCTCCAGGTTTTGTTGTAAAATAGGTGCATCTATCATTTTGAAAACAGGAAAGGAAATCATCATGGCAAAAATTGACGGCATTGAATACAAGGTTCTCCTTGTGGGCGAAAATCCCTCCGGCGTCGGCCCTCAGATTCAGTGGGGCGGCCTCTATCTCTCAGGCAAAAAGCTGGCAACCGTGCTCCTGGAACGGGATATTCCCGGCTGCGAGCCCGCAGCCCAACTGTTTATGATGTACGGCTATTCCGAAAAGGCCCTCCGCGCTGCCCTCTGCGCCCGGCATGGCGAGGACTACACCCCCAGCGATTGGATTTCCAGCTTTCTCTGGATCGAGGAACTGGAGAAAGAGTTCAACCGCCACCTGGGCAGCGCCAACGGCGGCATGATCGTTCTGAAATTTGAGAAGAGCCAGTTTACCATGGGCATTCCGCTCCAGTACGCGGAGGCCGGTGACGAGGAAATTCTGGCCGCATTGGAGCAGAAGATCCAGTCCGCCCAGAAGCAGAACGGCCCCTTTGAGAGCTATCTGATCTTCCGCACCCCGGAGGACTTCATCCGGGGCGAAGCAATTTCCCTGGAGGAACTGACGGCAGAGTAATCCAGCGGTTCCGGCAGATGGAGGTGATTCCCTTGTACATCAATGTTACCTCCCCCCCGCAGCAGGTTCTATCCGTGACCCGCCCCCGGCAGGAGGCAAAGCGGAAGCGCGGGGCCGATGACCCCCTGCTGAAAGTCCCATAAGGAAACCTACCCAATCTAAGAACGGAGATAAAATTATGAAGAAAAAAACAATTTCCCTGATTACAGTGCTCTGCCTGGTAATCTCTCTGTGCGCGGCCACCGCTTTCGCGGAAAATGAGGAGGAGGAGGTCAACGCCGGATTTGTTTTTAACGACACCTGGTACTGGATCGGCGCCGACAATATCCCCCATACCGAAGAGGACGGCGAAGATGGAACCACAGCCCTGCCCGATGGGGTGAGTTATGACTACGCCACCAACACCCTGACCCTGAGCGGCGCGAAGCTGACCGTGCTTGGAATCAACTACTCAGGCTACGACGAGGAAAACAACCGCTGGCAGAACCTGCCCAATCCCGACCTGACCATCGTACTGAAGGGCGAGAACTCCATCATCAATCCCTCGGGCGGCGTGTATAACGAAGGCAACGAATATAATGCCTTTTGGCTGACTGATGGCGTCAACGCCACCATCCTGGGAGATGGCTCCCTCACCGTCATCGCGGAGGACGCGGCGGAGGATGAATGGGTCGGCCGCGCAATCTCAGTGGGCCGCAGTTCCCTGACCGTCACCGGCAGCGCCCATGTGATCGCCAAGGTCACAGGCGAGAGCTGCAATGTGACCGAGGACGACGACTGGACGGATTTTATCGCCATTGACGGCGACTGGAACACAGACTGCGATCTGACCGTCAGTGAGAACGCCGTACTGGAAGCCTACGGCGATTGCCGCGGCATCCGCTACCTCGACATCACCGCAAAGGACAACGCCCAGATCAAAACCAACATGATAGACCTGAGCTTCAACACCCCGGAGCAGTGCGAGCAGAACGACGAAGACCCCTCGGTAATCGAAGAGGGGCTTGCGCCCCGGGTGATGTCCGTGGAGGACAACGCCGTTGTGGATATACACACCAGCTATGAAACAGAGGTGGAAGGCTGCTATGAAGCCATGGTGCTGACTGATGGCTCCCAGCTCATCGTCAGCGGCGGCACGGTGAACGTCGTCCAGGACAGCGGCGTAGATTCCTGGTCCAATGGGGACACCGGCATCGGCGCATACTTTGATGAGGAATTGTATGATCCCGAGGAGAACGCGGATATGCGCCCCGCCATTGTTGTGAGCGGCGGCGAACTAAATGTGGACTCCAGCTTTGTGGGAATACAGATGTCCGGCTGCGATCTTACCCTTTTGGACGGAGCCGTGAACCTGCTCTGCCCCAACGGAAGGTTCGCCCTGTACGGTTATAACGGCTGCATCGTCAACCTCTCCGGCGGCTCCCTGACTGCCGAAACCAGGGAATACGGGTACGCGGGGTATCTCAATGACGGAGAATTGAATGTTTCCGGCGGCAATCACCGCTTCGGCAGCAAGGACTGCACCTCCTATGCCGGGCTGATTGGCAGCGCCAATCTCAGCTTTACCGGCGGAACGACCGAGTTCTATGGCTCCTATGGTTCGCTGATCGGATCCAGTTACCAGCAGTTCTTTGAGGATGTGGAAAATCTCGACCCGAACAACCTGCCGATCGACGAGGATCTGCTTGCCTGCTCCATTGATGTGGGCGACAATATGGTTGTCACCGATCTCAGCACCGGCGAGACGCTTTCCACAATCGGAAGCTGTGACATGATATACAAATATTATGAAGACGAAACAAAATCAACCCTTGTCGGCTATGAATTTGACCGCGACTATGCCTATACCTCAGACGGAAGCGAGAAACTGGAACTGGACGAGGATGGAGACTTCCTGAACGCGGCTACTCAGATCTCCATCTCCGAGCCCGCCAAAGTGATCCCCTCCTTTGCGGATGTGGTTCCCGGCGCGTGGTACGAGAACGCGGTCAATTATGTGGTTGGAAACAATTTGATGGTGGGCATCGGAAACGACCAATTCGGCCCCAATGAGAAGCTGAGCCGCGCACAGTTGGCGCAGGTGCTCTACAACAAGGAGGGCAAGCCCGCAGTAACATCCACCAATATGTTCACTGATTTGGCAAGCGGGGCCTGGTATGTGGACGCCGTAAACTGGGCGGCCAGCGAAAAACTGGTGGCCGGTTATGGCAACGGGAAATTCGGCCCCAACGATCCAATTACCCGTGAGCAGATCGCGATCATTCTTTACCACTATGCAGACAGCCCTGCCACAACCGGAACCCTGGATGGCTTTATCGACAGCAGTCAGGCCAGCGATTATGCCGTAGAAGCGCTGAAGTGGGCTGTGGAGAACGGTATTCTGTCCGGCAAGGGCAACGGCATCCTTGATCCGAGAGGGAACGCCACCAGAGCTGAGGTTGCGTCCATGCTGATGAAATATTGTGAGAATGTAGAAAAGTAACCGGAATTCCCTTTGGCGAAGAGGGAGCGCCCGCCCGGGCGCTCCCTCCAAAAAAAGATCGAATCCCTGCCGAAACAGGCATATAACCTGTTTCGGCAGGGAATTTTTCATGTTCCTCGTCAGTATTTGCGAATCAGTCCCACGACTTTGCCCAGGATTGTTGCCTCCATACCGTCGATGGGCGAATAGCTGTCGTTCTCCGGCAGCAGCCAGATCCTCCCTTCCCGGCGGTCAAGCCGCTTGCAGGTGGCCTCATCCCCGATCAGGGCAATGACGATCTCCCCGTTGTCCGCAGTGGACTGCTGGTGAACCACCACCAGATCGTCCGGCATAATGCCTGCTTTGATCATAGACTCACCGCGAATTTTCAGGGCGAAATGCTCCCCGGAAACCCCGCCGGTGTCAAAGGGCACATAGTCCTCGATGCACTCCTCTGCCAGAATGGGCATTCCGGCGGCCACATTGCCCACCAGAGGAACCCGATCCCGCTGCTCCGGCTGTTTTCCCTCCTGATCCATGGGGGTGATGGCCCGGGTCTTGCCGCTGCCACGGACGATTGCCCCCGCCTCCTCCAGCGCCTTGAGATGGAAATGGACAGTGGAGGGCGACTTCAGGCCCACGGCGGAAGCGATCTCCCGGACAGAGGGGGGATAGCCGTATTCATTGGTGTAGGACAGGATATAGTCATAAATACGCCGCTGCTTCGGCGTCAGTTCCTTTAACATAGGGCGATGCCTCCCGGTTCTTGGTGCATCCAGTATAACACAAACGTTCTAAGTTTGCAACGTTTGTTCTAATTATTTTTTAAAAACCTGTCTCCCGCCGCCCATGAGCGCTTGACGCAGGCAAAAGGGCCGCTCCCGCAGCGGCCCTTTGCAGCGTTCGTTTACTTGGTAGCCCAATTTCCGGTGGCCTCGGCAGTCAGGTAGGCATTGATAAAACCGTCCAGGTCGCCGTCCATGACGGCATTGACGTTGGAGGTTTCGTAGGCGGTGCGGGTATCCTTGACCAGGGTGTAAGGCATGAACACATAGGAGCGGATCTGGCTGCCCCATTCAATCTTCATCTGCTCCCCCTTAAGGTCGGAAATCTGATCCACCCGCTGCTGGATCTTCATCTCGATCAGCTTTGCCCTCAGCATACGCAGGCAGGTCGCCTTATTCTGGAACTGAGAGCGCTCCGTCTGGCAGGAAACCACAACGCCGGTGGCGTGGTGAATGAGGCGGACGGCGGAGGAGGTCTTGTTGATGTGCTGGCCCCCTGCGCCGGAGGAGCGGTAAACCTGCATTTCGTAATCCTCCGGGCGGATCTCAAAGTCCTCCGTGTCGTCAGGCAGGTCGGGCATGACCTCCACGGCGGAGAAAGAGGTCTGCCGCCGGGCGTTGGAGTCGAAGGGAGAAATGCGAACCAGACGGTGGACGCCATGTTCGCTCCTCAGATAGCCATAGGCGTTCTCGCCTTTGATCTGAATGGTGGCGGACTTGATGCCGGCCTCTTCCCCGTCCAGCATATCCAGCACCTGGCAGGTGAATCCATGGCGCTCTGCCCAGCGGGTGTACATACGCATCAGCATCATGGTCCAGTCCTGGGCCTCCGTTCCCCCCGCCCCCGCGTGCAGGGTAATCATGCAGTCGTTTTTGTCATATTCGCCGGTAAACAGCGTTTCCATGCGGGCGGCTTCCAGGCTGCCCGCCAGTTTCTCATAGCCCTTCTGCAGATCAGGCAGCATGGAGTCATCCTCCTCCTCGTTGCCCATCTCGCACATGACCATCAGATCTTCCCAATCACTATGCCATTTCTTGGATTTTTCCAGCTTCTCCTGGGCCTTTTTCAGCTGGGCCTGCACCCGCAGGGCCTTTTCCATGTTATCCCAGAAATGAGGGTCCTCCGACTGGGCGGTCAGCATATCCGCCTCACGCTCCGCGCTTTCGATATCAAAAGCCTGATCCAGCTCCGCCAGCCGGGGCAGCAGGTTATTCAGCTTTCCCTTATACTCATCATATTCAATCATAACAGCACCCTCCCTTGCGCCCAGACAGCGCGTTCTATCGTAAATCGGCCCCACCGCAAGCGGGGATAATTCGCCAGTCAACGGCCTATTGGCCACACTGGTTGCTATTATATCGAATTTGATTGACTTTGTAAAGAGAAAATGCAGTTTCCTCCCATTTCAGCGCTCGCTGGCCCTTTTTGAACCCTGCCAGGAGAAGATCAGGTCATCCACATCCGGCCTGGGCTGGGGCGTTTTGATTGGCGGATTGTTCGTCTGTTCGGTTGGTTTCATTGTCATCCTTCCTTTCTCTGGAACCTCTGCACGCCGGGAGCCGCATTTGCCCGGGCGCGCATGATACGCTCCATTATATGCCTCCCGGCGGGCAAAAGCTGTCGGATTCTCCCCTGACGAAAAAGAAAACCGACGCGGCATCCCGCGCCGGCTTGCGCCTCATTTGCTTTTCTTTTTCAGCGGGCGCTGATTCCCCTGGGCATCCACGACATAGGTGTGATCCAACTGTGCCTGCAAATTGGCCCGGAAAGCGGCCAGATACTCTTTGCGCAGTCTGTCCCGCTCCACGATTTCCTCCGGCGTCAGGCCCACCGTTTTCGCTTTGTGGGCCAGCTCATTGATTCTCTTCACTCGTTCCGTGGGCATTCGAGCTCCTCCTTATATATATCGTTCCAGCACGACCATGATCCGACCCTTGCGGGAGCTTCCGTTCACTTCCGTCAGCTTGCATTTCCCCAATCCGCGGCAGGAAATCGAGTCCCCCGCCTGCACAGCGGCGTCCGGCTTCGTACACTCCTGCCAGTTCAGATTCACCTTTCCGGATGAAATATACTCTGCCATCCTGCTCCGGCTGGTGGAAAATCCGGCGGAGGCAACGGCGTCCAGGCGCAGGGCCGCAACGGTGTCCCGGATGGTTTTGATCGCCGTCTCCGGCTTCTGAACCTGCTCCAGCTTGATCTCTGCCAGGTTCAGCCTGCTGCGGCCCGCAAACTCCATGCTTTGCAGCAGGTATTGCCTGACCTCCTCCAGCAGGATGATGTCGCAGTGATCCTCCCCCACCAGGAGGTCGCCGATCTTTTCCCGGGAAATTCCCATGCCCATCAGGGCGCCCAGAAAATCCCGGTGGGTCAACGGCTTTTCGTCCCTCCAGGTTGCCCGAATCGCCCGCAAGCCGATTTCCTCCGGGTCTGCCTCCTCCATCCAATCCGGCAGGAAAACGCACACACGGCGTTCCGCCTCCTCATATCCGCCAAGGAAAGCAGCCCTTGGGTATCCGTTTGCCGCGATCAGCCGCTCGACGAGAACCCGCTCGTGGGGCGAGAGGAACGGTGTATGGGCACAAATATTTCGCTGCCGGGCCGCATCCATCTGATCCGCAGCCCGGGCCAGAATCATCCGATCCTCCGGCGTGGCCGCCAGTTTATTCAGCTGTGTCGTTCTGTCCATGATCTCCTCCAACGATTTTTTACCAGTGTATCACACTTTTTTCCGGATTACAATGGTTTCAATTTGCGTTCAGCCTGGTATAATGACGGAAGGAAGGAGATGATCCGTCATGCGGCAGACGACCGCGGCAAGGATTGCAGAGCTTTTGCCCTCCCGCACAGCCATCATTGGCGGCGGCGGAAAAACCACCCTGATGCTTGCTCTTGCGGAAGAACTGGCTGCCGGGCAGCACTCTGTCCTCATCACAACAACCACCCATTTAGCCTGGCCGCCGCCCAAGGGCTGTGGCCTGATTTCCCCCCAATCCGCAGCGGAACTGAATCAGGGGGCGGTTCCCGGCCGGGTCACCCTGGCGGGCTACCCCGCTGAAGCAAACCGTATGGTGGGGCTCTCCCCCGCGCTTCTGGCCCGGGCAGACTATGACTATATCCTCTGCGAGGCAGACGGTTCCCGCGGCCTGCCGCTGAAGGTACACCGGCCCGGGGAACCGGTGATCCCCCCCGACACCGAACTGGTCATCCAGGTGGCCGGCCTTTCGTCGCTGGGCAAGCCTGTGGAAAAAACGGTACACCGTTATCCGCTTTTGGGGCTGGCCCCAGAAGAGGTCGTCACCCCCGGGCTGATTGCAAGGATTTTACAGCAGGGCCGTTCCCGTTGGAGCGGGCCTGTCATCCACTTGCTCAATCAGGCCGATACCCCTGAACTGCGTTCGCAGGGCCTCCGAATCCGGCAGCAGATGATGGAGATCACCGTGGTCTGTTCCCTGAAAAATGAGCAGGCGCCGATAGAGGTTCCCTAATCCGCCCTGCGGACGCCGTCCTTCATCATCCGGATATACTCCGCGATGTGGGGCACGCAGTCCCTTCCGTACCTGGCGCAGAGCTTCACAATGGCGGAGCCGACGATGGCGCCGTCCGACTGGGCGGCCATTTTCTCCGCCTGCTCCGGGGTGGAGATGCCGAAGCCCACAGCGCAGGGGATATCCTTGACCTCCTTCACCAGCCTGACCATGGAGGAGATGTCCGTGGTGATCTGGCTGCGCACGCCGGTGACCCCCAGGGAGGACACGCAGTAGACAAAGCCCTCCGCGTCTGCGGCAATTTCCCTGATGCGCTGGTGGGAAGTGGGGGCAATCATGGAGATCAGCGCAAAGTGATGCGCCCTGCAAACCGGCCCGAACTCCTCCTTCTCCTCATAGGGCAGGTCGGGGACGATCATGCCCTGCATCCCGACCTCGACGGCAGTCCTGACAAAACGTTCGGCGCCGTAGGAGAAAATCACGTTGGCGTAGGTCATAAACACCATGGGAATCCTTACCCTCCGGCGCACCCTGCGCACCAGTTCAAACACCTTGTCGGTGGTGACGCCGCCGGACAGGGCCCGCAGGTTGCCCTCCTGAATCACCGGGCCCTCCGCAGTGGGGTCAGAGAAGGGGATCCCCAGCTCGATCAGGTCCGCCCCGGCCTCCTCCGCCGCATAGATAATTCGCTCCGTTGTCTCCAGATCCGGATCGCCGCAGGTGATAAACGGAATAAACGCCTTGCCTCTGGCAAAGGCATCCGCAATTCTGATCTCAGTCATGGATATCCTCCCCCCTGTATCTCGCGATGGCGGCACAGTCCTTATCCCCCCGGCCGGAAATGTTCACCACGATGATCTGATCCCCGCCCATGGAGGGGGCCAGCTTTCTGGCATAGGCAATGGCGTGGGCGGACTCGATGGCGGGGATGATCCCCTCCATGCGGGAGGTGTATTCAAAGGCGTCCACCGCCTCCTCATCGGTGATGGCCACATACTCCGCCCGCTTGATGTCGTGGAGCCAGGCGTGCTCCGGGCCGATGCCGGGGTAATCCAGCCCGGCGGAGATGGAGTAAACGGGGGCGATCTGGCCATATTCATCCTGGCAGAAATAGGATTTCATGCCGTGGAAGATGCCGACCTTGCCGGTGTTCAGGGTGGCCGCCGTCTCAAAGGTGTCTATCCCCCGGCCCGCGGCCTCGCAGCCGATCAGCCGGACGCTCTTGTCCTCAAGAAAGTCATAAAACGCGCCCATGGCGTTGGAGCCGCCCCCCACGCAGGCGATCACGGCGTCCGGCAGCCGCCCCTCCTTTTCCAGAATCTGCTCCCTGATTTCCCGGGAAATCACAGCCTGGAAATCCCGGACAATCACCGGGAACGGATGGGGGCCCATGGTGGAGCCGATGACATAGTGGGTGTCCGCGATTCTGGAGACCCACTCCCGGAAGGTCTCGGAGACCGCGTCCTTCAAGGTAGCCGTTCCGGTGGACACCGGATGAACCTTGGCCCCCAGCAGGCGCATCTTATAGACATTCAGCGCCTGGCGCCGGGTGTCCTCCTCGCCCATATAGACCTCACATTCCAGCCCTAACAGGGCGGCGGCTGTGGCGGTGGCCACGCCATGCTGCCCCGCCCCGGTTTCGGCAATGACCCGGGTCTTGCCCATCTTTTTGGCCAGCAGGCACTGGCCCAGGGCGTTGTTGATCTTGTGGGCGCCGGTGTGGTTCAGATCCTCCCGCTTGAAGTAAATCTTCGCCCCGCCCAGATCCCGGGTAATCTTCTCCGCGTAATAGAGCCGGGAGGGCCGCCCGGCGTAATCATTGAGCAGCGCGGTCAATTCCCGGTTGAATTCCGGGTCATCCTTGCAGCGGTTGTATGCCTCTTCCAGCTCCAGCACCGCGTTCATCAGGGTTTCCGGAATGTACTGGCCGCCATAAATGCCAAATCTTCCTTTCAACATTCGTGATTTCCTTTCTTATGGGATCTCGGAAGCAATCGCCCGGGCCGCAGCAACCGCCCGCAGTACCTTTGCTTCCTCCTTGACACGTTCCGTTTCCACGCCGGAGGATAAGTCCACCAGGGTGGGGTTTATCCGGCGGATGGCCTCCGGCAAATTTTCCGGCGTCAGGCCCCCGGCCAGGCCAAAGGGCCGGCCCACCTCTTTCACCAGGGACCAGTCAAAGGTCTTTCCTGTGCCGCAGCCGTTGTCCAGCAGGATGAGATCCGCAGGGCTGGCCTTTGCCCGCTCCAGATCCTGCGCCGAGCGGATTGAAAAGGCTTTCCAGACCGGCTTTCCCGCAGCCCGGCGGATGGCCCGGATCTCCGCCTCCGTTTCGGTTCCGTGGAGCTGGGCAATGTCGATCACGCCCCGGTCCAACAGCCGGATAATCTCCTCCGCCGGGCGGTTTACAAATACGCCCACGGCGGGGATCTCACGGGAAACCAGCCCCCTCAGCCGCCCCGCCTGTTCCGGGTCAAGGTTCCGGTGGGATTTGGGGAAATTGAGAACCATCCCGAAGTAATCCGGTCTGGCCCGGTTGATCATCTCCGCATCCTCCCTGCGGAATATGCCGCAGATCTTAATTTTCGCCACAGCTCCCCCTCATTTCCGCCAGCAGTCCGGCCTTGTCCCCGGCCCGCATCAAAGCCTCGCCCACGAGGACGGCGTCCGCGCCGATGGACTTCAGCGCGGCCACATCTGCGGCCCGCCTGACCCCGGACTCTGCCACATACAGGCAATCCGGCGGGATCAAGTCCCGCAGCAGTCCGGCGTTGGAGAAGTCCACGGAGAAGTCCTTCAGATTCCGGTTGTTGACCCCGATAATCTTTGCCCCTGCGGACACCGCCGAGGCGATCTCCCGTTCATCATGGGCCTCCACCAGGGCGGTCAGGTTCAGCCGGTCGCATAGTTCCAAATACCGTTCAATGGCGGCGGTATCCAGAATCGCGCAGATCAGCAGTACCGCGTCCGCGCCCATCAGCTTGGCCTGGTAGATCTGATATTCCTCCACGGTGAAGTCCTTCCGGAGCATGGGAACGCCCACCGTCCGGCGAATCTCCTCAAAGATCCGGTCACTGCCCAGGAACCACTTGGGCTCGGTCAGGCAGGAGATGCAGTCTGCCCCCGCCGCCTCGTATTCCCTGGCAATCTCCAGGTAGGGAAACCGCTCCGCGATCATCCCCTTGGAGGGGGAAGCGCGCTTCACCTCGCAAATCAGGGAGATCCCCGGTCTGCGGAGGGCGGCCTCAAAGGGCCTGCCCTCCCCCTTGGGGGCGTTTTGGCACAGCTCCTTCAGCACGTCCAGGGAATTTTCCTCCATGTCCCGGGCCACTCTCACTCTGGCGTAGTCCGCCAGTTCCTCCAGAATGCCCATATCAGCTGTTGGAGGCCCGGATGTACGCCTCCAGGGTAGCCAGGGCCTTGCCGGAGTCGATGGCCCGGGCTGCCAGCGTGACGCCCTCGGCGATAGACGGCGCCTTGCCGCTGATGTACAGACCTGCCCCGGCATTCATCAGGACGGTATCCCGGCGGGGGCCGGGCTTTCCGGAGAGGATTTCACGGGTGATCCGGGCGTTTTCCTCCGGGGTGCCCCCCAGCAGATCTGCCTTGGCACAGCGGGCCAGGCCCAGTTCCTCCGGGGTGAGGATATAGGTTTTCCTCTCTCCGCCAGACACCTCGCAGACCGCGTTCTCGCAGGAGGCGGAGAGCTCGTCCATGCCGTCCCGGGCGTAGACCACCAGGCCCCGCTCCACCCCCAGCTTGGGCAGAACCACGGCCATATCCTCCAACACCTCCTCGGAGTAAACCCCCAGTACCTGGTACTTGGGCTTCGCGGGGTTAGTCAGCGGGCCGAGCACATTGAAAACCGTGCGTATCCCCAGCTCCTTGCGGATGGGGCCCACATACTTCATGGCAGTGTGATACTTCTGGGCAAAGAAGAAGCAGATCCCCACCGTATCCAGCTCCCTGACGCAGGTTTCCGGCTCCTGCAGGAGGTTGACCCCCAGGGCCTCCAGGCAGTCTGCCGCGCCGGACCGGGAGGAGGCGGCACGATTGCCGTGCTTCGCCACAGGCTGGCCCGCAGCCGCGATCACCAGGGCGGCGGTGGAGGAGATATTGAAGGTGTTGGCCTCATCGCCGCCGGTGCCCACGATCTCAAGGGTATCGCAGTTGGGGCGCACCGGGATGGCCTTATCCCGCATGGCCGCAGCGCAGCCGGAGATCTCATCGTTGGTCTCCCCCTTCATGCCCAGCAGACAGAGGAAGGCGGTGGTTTGAACCTGGGAGGTTTCTCCGGACATGATCTCGCTTATGCAGGCGTAGGCCGCTTCGTAGGTCAGATTTTCCTTGGCTCTCAGCTTTTTAATCGCTTCTGCTATCATGTTGTTCGCTCCTTTGTATTTTATTTACTATGATTGTATTTTCAGGAAATTCCGCAGGATTCCCTTCCCATCCGGGGTCAGAATAGACTCCGGATGGAACTGTACGCCGTAAATGGGGCAGTCCCGGTGCTGAACCGCCATGATTTCGCCATCCTCCGCCCTGCCGGTGACCTCCAGGCAGGCCGGCAGAGTCTCCTCCACCACGGCCAGGGAATGATAGCGGGCCGCCGGGATCTTCTCCGGCAGGCCGGCGAACAGCGGGCAGTCCGTTTTGAGCTCCACCAGGGACTGCTTGCCATGCATCAGTTCCTTTGCGTAGCTGACGGCGGCGCCAAAGGCCCGGCAGATAGCCTGATGCCCCAGGCAGACCCCCAGCACCGGGATTCCCGCCTGCCCTGCCCGTTTCGCCGCCTCCACGCAGATCCCCGCGTCCTCCGGCCGTCCGGGGCCGGGAGAGAGGATCAACGCCCTTGGCTTCTGTTCTATGACCTGCTCCACCGTCAGCTCGTCATTTCGCACCACCCGGATCTCCGGATCTATGCTGCCCACCAGCTGATACAGGTTATAGGAAAAGCTGTCGTAATTATCCACAAGCAAAATCATTCCTCCAGACCTCCCTCTGCCAGCTCCAGGGCCCTGACCACCGCCATTGCCTTGTTGATACACTCCTGGTATTCCGTTTCGGGAACGGAATCCGCCACGATCCCGGCCCCGGAGCGGACATAGACCTTCCCATTCTTCTGAAACGCCAGCCGGATGGCAATGCAGGTATCCAGATTTCCGGTGAAGTCCAGATAGCCGATGGCGCCGCCGTAGATCCCCCGCTTATTGTTTTCCAGCTCGTGAATAATCTGGCAGGCCCGGAATTTGGGTGCGCCGGACAGGGTGCCGGCAGGCAGAACCGCGTCCACCGCATCCACCGCGTCCCGATCCCCCCGGATCTGGCCGGCCACTGTGGAGCCGATGTGCATGACATGGGAATATTTCAGGATCTCGTGGTAACGCTCCACCTTGACGGTGCCGAACTCGGAGATTTTGCCGATGTCATTTCGGCCCAAATCCACCAGCATATTGTGCTCGGCCAGCTCCTTGGGATCCTCCAGCAGGCCCCGCTCCAGTTCCCTGTCCTCCTCCGGGGTGCCGCCCCTGGGCCGGGTTCCGGCCAGGGGAAAGGTGTGGAGAACGCCGTTTTCCAGCTTCACCAAAGTCTCCGGCGAAGCCCCTGCAATCTCCACATCGTTGGAGGAGAAATAGAAGAGGTACGGGGAGGGATTTGTGGTTCTCAGCACCCGGTAGACATCCAAAAGGCTCCCTTCATAGTCGGCCTCCAGCCGGTTGGACAGCACCACCTGGAAAATATCCCCCTCTCGGATGTAGCGCTTGGCCCGCTCCACCATGCCGCAGTATTGCTCCCGATTGAACAGGGGGCGCAGCGGGCTGGTCATTCTTCCGGCGGGAGGGATCTTGGGATCCCCTTTCCGCAAAAGCTCCGCCATCTGATCCAGGTCTGAGCAGGCCCGGCGGTAATCGGTTTCCAGTTCCTCCACCCGGGCGTTGGCGATGAGCACGATCTTCTGCCTGTAATTGTCAAAGCAGATCACCTTGTCGAAGAGCATTAAGTCCACGTCCTGAAAGCCCTCTTCATCGCCGCAGCTCAAGTCCAGGGCCGGCTCCCCGTACTTGATATAGTCATAGGAGAAATAGCCCACCAGCCCGCCGGTAAAGGGCGGCATTCCGGGCAGCTTGGGGCTCCTGTGCTCCGCCAATATCTGGCGCAGGCACTGGCCGGGGTGCCTGGTCTCCATCCGGATGGTGCTGCCGTTTTTCACCCGCATACGCCCGTCTGTGCAGGTCACCTCCAGGGTGGGGTGATAGCCCAGGAATGTGTAGCGGCCCCAGCGCTCGTGATCCTCTATGGATTCCAGCAGATAGCAGTGGCTGCTGACCTGCTGCAGGATACACAGGGCCCGGATGGGCGTGCAGAAATCCGCGTACAGCTCCCGCTTTACGGGAATGACCTGATAATCGCCGGAGGCGGCGATGGCTTTTGCCTCCTCCAGGCTGGGGGAATAACTCATAATTGACTGCCTCCTTGCTCTAAAAAAACAAAAAACCCGTCCCTGACAATGCTGATTGTCAAGGACGAGTGAAAATCCGATTTTCTTCTCGCGGTGCCACCTTGCTTCGCGGCCCACAGGCCGCGCCCTCTGCGGGATACGATCATATCCCCGGCAACTGACGTATGCCCCCACGTCGCAGAATACTAAGAATTGCTTCTGTTCCCTGCGCCCTCCGCGGTCCATTTGCATTTCTGCGTTCGGCCCGGCTTCCACCTGCCCGGGCTCTCTGTGCGCGCACAAAATACGTTATCTCCGCATCAACGGTTTGATTTTTGCCATATTAAATTTGGATGATATTGTACCAGGAAGCGGAGCGAAGGGTACGACCTGCCGTGATTTCATGCCTCCCGGCAGGGCCAGGGAGCAAAACCGCATCCTATCGAGGAAAACTCATCGCTCTATGCTTATTATACCATCCGGTTTCCGAATGTCAACTCTTTTTTCGCTTTTTCCGCCCCGTGTCCGGTTCCCATTCAAAGTCCGGGAAATACTCCTTTACGAAGTCGATCTCCTCCACACGCCACTCCCTGCCGTCCAGATAGGAAAGGGCGCCCGCATCGGTGGTGAAGCGGAATTTCAGCTTGTAGGAATACAACGCCTGATATTTCCGGTCATACTGCCTGTTCTGCCGCCCGCTGCCGTACTTGCTGTCTCCCAGCAGAGGGTGTCCGGCGGCGGCAAACTGGGCGCGGATCTGATGGGTTCGGCCCGTGATGAGGTCGCACTCCACCAGGGACAGGTGGTTCCTGACGGCCAGGGTGCGGTAGAGGGTCACGGCGGTCTTGGCCCCGGGGCAGGGGGTCTTTCGGACATAGACCTGCTTTTTGGCCTCGTCCTTAAAGAGATAGTTTTCCAGCCTGCCCGTCTCCGGGGTCATACGGCCCACAACCACACAGAGATAGCTCTTGGTCAGTTCCCGATCCCGTATCTTCTGATTCATCACCCGCAGGGCCTCCGCTGTCTTGGCCGCGATGACGATTCCCCCGGTGTTCCGGTCAATCCGGTTGCAGAGGGCGGGGGCAAAGGCGTTCTCCGCCTCGGGGTCCCACTCCTTTTTCTGGTACAGGTATGCCTGGATGTGGTTGATGAGGGTGTGAACCTTTTCGGTTTCGTCCCCATGAACCACCACCCCGGGGCGCTTGTTCACCAGCAGGATGTTCTCGTCCTCGTACACAATATCCAAATGGGGCTTGAGCTGCTTGAAAAAGGTGTTCTCCTGGGCGGGCTGGGCGAAAAATTCATCGTTGAGATAGAGCTGGAGCAGATCCCCCTCCTGGAGGCGGTAGCTTTTCTCCGCCCGCCTGCCGTTCACCTTGACCCGTTTCAGCCGGATATATTTTTGGGCCAGCGCCGCCGGCAGCAGGGGCAGGGTCTTCCCCAGCCAGCGATCCAGCCGCTGTCCCGCGTCATTTTTCCCGATTGTAAGCTCTCGCATAAGTCACCTGCCGTTTCCCGTCCATGCGTCCGGGGGTCAGCCGCAGCCGGTTCCTCCGGCATAGCCCTCCCCCACCTCTACCGGGTACTGCCCGGTGAAGCATCCGTCGCAGAATCCGCACCTGGCGTCAGGGGCAATCCTGTGGAGATTCTCCACGGAAAGGAACCCCAGGGTGTCCGCCCCCGCCATCCGGCAGATCTCCTCCACGGTGTGGTGGCAGGCGATGAGGTTTTTCTTATCCGGGATATCCGTGCCGAAATAGCAGGGGGAGATAAACCTGGGAGAGGAGATCCTCACATGAACCTGGGCCGCTCCCGCGTCCCGCAGCAGCTTGATGATGGCTTTGCAGGTGGTGCCCCGGACGATGGAGTCGTCGATCATAACGATCCGCTTGCCGCAGACATTGTTGGCCAACGGGCCCAGCTTAATGCGCACCGCGTTCTCCCGGCTCTGCTGATTGGGGGTGATAAAGGTGCGGCCAATATAGCGGTTCTTCACGAAGCCCTCGCCGTAGGGAATGCCCGATTCCTCCGCGTAGCCGATGGCGGCGTCCAGGCCGGAATCCGGCACGCCGATGACCAGGTCAGCCTCCACGGGATGCTCCCGGGCCAGCAGCCGCCCGGCGTGGCGGCGGGCCATGTGGACAGACTGGCCGTAGATTTCGCTGTCTGAACGGGCAAAATAGATATACTCAAAGATGCACAGATGGCCCTTGTCGCCCTCCCCGGGGCAGAAATCCCGGATAGAGGAAATTCGGCCGTCCTCCACCACAATGATTTCGCCGGGCTCCACCTCCCGGATATACTCGGCGTCCACGCCGTCCAGCGCACAGGACTCGGAGGCAAAGATCACGGCGTCCCCCCGACGGCCCATGCACAGGGGCCGGAAGCCCCAGGGGTCCCGGGCGGCAATCAGCTTCCTGGGGGACATCACGATGAGAGAGAAGGCCCCCTTCAGCATGGGCATCGCGTCCCGGACCGCCAGCTCCACCGAGCCGCATTTCAGGCGGGCCTGGGCAATGGCATAGGCGATGATCTCCGAGTCCGTGGAGGTCTGGAAAATCGCGCCCCGATACTCAAAATAGCGGCGCAACTGGCCGGTGTTCACCAGGTTGCCGTTGTGCACCACAGCCAGGGTGCCCTTGACGTATTTCAGGGTCAGGGGCTGGGCGTTCTCCCGCTTGCCCGCGCCGGTGGTGGCGTAGCGCACATGGCCCACCGCCATGGTGCCGTTCAGCTCGTCCAGGATGCGCTCGTTGAACACATCCCCAACCAGGCCGGTATCCTTATAAAAGGACAGTTCCCGGTCATTGGTGGCTGCGATGCCGCAAGCCTCCTGGCCCCGATGCTGCAAGGCGTACAGCCCGTAATAGGTTGTCCTGGCGCAGTCTCCCGCAGGGTCGTAGATGCCAAAAACGCCACATTCCTCGTGAATAGACATAGGAAGTCTCCCCTTTCCGCCGTTTCCTGCCGAAACCGCGTTGTGATTTCCCCGGCAGGGAAAGTGCCCCGGCTGTGCTGCCGGAGAGATCCGTGCCGCGCCCCGCCCATGGGAGGCGCAAAGCGGCGCAAAAACAGATGGAATCCGCGCGGCCTCCATTCCGGAACCCCTGCCACGAATAAGTATAAAGGAATCCCGCCCTTCCGTCAATGAAAAGAACGGAAAACCGGGCTCCTCTTTTCCTGTATTTTTTGCGCCCTCTTAACAGATTTGCGTAAAAATCCCGGACGCACCCAACGTCCGGGATCCTGGAGGCGACACCCAGATTTGAACTGGGGAATCAGGGTTTTGCAGACCCACGCCTTACCACTTGGCTATGTCGCCAGGTTCAGATATTCCGCTGTGTTTTGAAAAGAGGACTTCGGGGGAAGTCCTCTTTTCTTCTGGAGCGGGCAACGGGACTCGGACCCGCTACCTCCACCTTGGCAAGGTGGCGCTCTACCAGATGAGCTATGCCCGCAAAAAACCGACGCCTCCGGCTGGAACAGAACCAACCGGGATGGAACTCTCCCCCGACCTGACAACCGAGCCGCTTCACCGGGGGAAAGGGGGCTCCCCGGGGAAGCCCCTTTTTCCACTTTGGAGCGGGCAACGGGACTCGGACCCGCTACCTCCACCTTGGCAAGGTGGCGCTC
>CAYSNK010000007.1:0-26396 GCA_964432375.1 uncultured Oscillospiraceae bacterium
GCTTTGGCCGGGCTGTCCTGGCGCTGTTCTCCCTGATTTTCCTCTTTTACACCAACTCCTTTCTGATCCGCAGGCGGAACAGGGAATTTGGCCTGTACAATATCCTGGGCATGAACAAGGGGAACATCAGCCGCATCCTCTGCTGGGAGAACGGGATCGTGGCCTTCCTCTCCCTGGCGGCGGGCCTGGCTGCGGGGGTGCTTTTCTCCAAGCTGGCGGAGCTGGCGCTGGTGAACCTGGTACAGGAGGACGTGAGCTATTCCCTGACCGTCAACCCTGCGGACTTGGAGCTGACGGCGCTGGTGTTCCTGGCCATCTTCCTGCTGCTTCTGCTGGTCTCCCTGGGCCGGGTGCGGCTTTCCAAGCCCCTGGATCTGCTGCGGAGCGAAAACACCGGCGAAAAGCCGCCCAAGGCCAACTGGCTTTTCGCCCTGCTGGGCGTGGCGCTGCTGGCAGCCGCCTACTACCTGGCGGTGACCATTCCGGACCCCATCACCGCTCTGGTCTGGTTCTTTGTGGCGGTGGTCATGGTGATTTTCGCCACCTATCTGCTCTTTCTTTCGGGCAGCGTGGCCCTGTGCAGGCTGCTGCAAAGGAGCAAGCGGTATTATTATCAGCCCAACCACTTTGTCTCCGTTTCCTCCATGGTCTACCGGATGAAGCGCAACGGCGCGGGGCTGGCCTCTATCTGCGTCCTGGCCACCATGGTGCTGGTGATGCTCTCCTCCACCTCGGCCCTTTTCCTGGGCGAGGAGAGCGTGCTCAACAGCCGCTACCCGCGGGAGATCACCGCCTGGTTCCGTATGTATGAAAACAGGGAGATGACGGATGAGGATCAGGCGCTGTTTGAAGGCACCGTGGAGGAGGTCCTCCACAACCACGGCGCCGAGACAAGCAATGTGTTCCAATGTCATTGCGTTGCCGTAGCCGGGATGCTGAACGGGGGAGAGGTCATCTTCGACACGGATGAGGTAAACGACCTGGATCTCGGCATCTATTCCGACGTCTACCAGTTCTATCTGATCCCGCTTGCGGACTATAATGCCATAACGGGGAAAGCGGAAACCCTTGGGGAGGACGAGGTCCTTCTCTATTCCCCCAGGAACCCCTACAAGGGGGATACCTTCGGCTTTACCGGCCTGAAGCAGTATCGGGTCAAGGAAATTCTCGGGGACTGCTTTCAGCTTCCCGATATGGCCATGGATATTATGCCCTCCATCCTGGTGGTTGTGCCGGACATTTCCGCCGCCGCCCGGGGGCTGGAAGATTCCGCCGGAAACGACCTGACCTACTCAAAATGGTATTACAGCTTCGATACCTCCACAGGCGACGAGGAGGATGCTGCCCTGGGCAGAGAACTGAAAGAAGCCTTGAAAGCGCTGCAGCTGAACGGCCACGATACATTTCTCGCAACGGTGGACTGCCGGGCAGAGGAGCGGCTGGATTTCTACGCGATGTACGGCGGCCTTTTCTTCCTGGGCATCATGCTGAGCATTGTGTTCCTCTTCGCGGCGGTGCTGATTATCTACTATAAGCAGGTTTCCGAGGGCTATGAGGATCAGTCCCGGTTCGAGATCATGCAGAAGGTGGGCATGACCAAGCGGGAGATCAAGCGGAGCGTCAACTCCCAGGTGCTGGTGGTGTTCTTCGCGCCGCTGCTGCTGGCGGGGGCCCATCTGGCCTTCGCGTTCCCGGTGATCGAGAAGCTGCTGCTGTGCTTTAACCTGAACAACCGGCCCCTGTTCCTTTCCACAACGGCGGGCAGCTTCCTCTGCTTTGCCCTGCTCTATATCATCGTGTACAAGGTGACCTCCGAGGTCTATTACCGGCTGGTCAGCGGATAAAAACAGCATAGACGGCCAATTTGGGGGCTTTGACGCTTGTCAAAGCCCCCCTTGCATCAAATAAAAAATATGGATTGCAAAAATAAAACAAAAACTCGAAAATATCTGAAAATGCCGTTGGAAGATGCAACGAAAAATAAGGCAAGTTGCAAAAATACGTTGACATTCCTGCATGAGTTGCGCTATACTTGACAGGAAAGAACCGTGAAATACTGGCAGAAATTGTGCGCTTTGCTGTGATTCTGCGGAAAGGGCGTAGTATTTATGTCTTATACAAAGGAAGATATTATCCGGATTGTGGAGGAAGAGGATGTAAAGTTCATCCGGATGCAGTTCGTGGATGCCTTTGGGCAGCTGAAAAATGTGGCGATCACCACCTCCCAGCTGGGCAAGGCCCTGAATAATGAAATCATGATCGACGGCTCCTCGATCGAGGGCTTTGTCCGGGTGGATGAATCCGACCAGTGCCTGCACCCTGATCTCAACAGCTTCGTGATCTTCCCCTGGCGCCCCTCCCGGGGCAGGGTGGGCCGCCTGATCTGCGATATCTATAACCCCGACGGGACCCCCTTCATTGGGGATTCCCGGGGCGTGCTCCGCCGGGTGACCCAGCGGGCGCTGGAGATGGGCTATACCTTCAACGTGGGGCCGGAGTGTGAGTTTTTCCTCTTTGAAACGGATGAGGACGGCAAGCCCACCACCAAGACCAACGATGAGGCCAGCTACTTTGATCTGGGCCCTCTGGATCATGGGGAGAGCACCCGACGGGAGATCTGCCTGAACCTGGAGGCCATGGGCTTTGAGATCGAAGCCAGCCATCACGAGGCGGCGGGCGGCCAGCATGAGATCGACTTCCGGTATATTGAGGCCATGCACGCTGCCGACAATATTATGACCTTTAAGCTGGCGGTGAAAACCCTGGCCCAGAAGAACGGCCTCCATGCCACCTTTATGCCCAAGCCGCTGTTCGGGGTCCCCGGCTCCGGTATGCACATCAATATGTCCCTGCTGAAGGAGGGCAGAAATATTTTCAACGATCCCTCGGATGCTTATGGCCTTTCCCGGGAGGCGTATTCCTTTATCGCCGGCCTTTTGGAGCATATCCAGGGGATGACGGCGATCCTGAACCCGCTGGTCAATTCCTATAAGCGGCTGGTTCCCGGCTTTGAGGCCCCCTGCTACAAGGCGTGGTCCGCCGGAAACCGCTCCGCGCTGATCCGGATTCCCGCCGCCCGGGGAGAGTCTACCCGGGTGGAGCTGCGCAGCCCAGACCCCTCCTGCAATCCCTATTTGGCCCTGGCCGTCTGCCTGGCCGCCGGGTTAGACGGTATTCAGCGGGGCCTGACGCCGCCCCCCGAGATTCGGGAGAACATCTATGCCATGACTCAGGAGGAGCTGCGGCAGGCGGGGGTCGAATACCTGCCGGATTCCCTCTATGACGCGGTGATGGCCATGCAGAGGGATCAACTGGTGATGGATACCCTGGGCCCCCATGTCTCCCAGGCCATTGTGGACGCAAAGCTCAAGGAATGGACGGAATACCGCACCCGGGTCAGCAGCTGGGAGCTTGAAAAGTATATGATCGCCTATTGAGCGAAAAAATCGGCAAGGGGAACCGGGAGGGGGAGTGATTCAGGTGGAAAAAATCATTGTTGCTTTCGAGGGGGAGAAAACCGCCCGGCGCATTGCGGAGATCCTGGAGAGCAGTTTGATTGCCAAATGTATCATTTGCCACTCCGCAGACGAGGTAAAACGGACTGTGGAAAAACGGGACGTCCATGTGGTGGTCAGCGGCTATAAGCTCCATGGCTGGACCGCCATGGATTTGGTGGAGGACCTTCCGGACGCCATGATGATGCTGGTGGTTGCCACCCAGAGCCAGCTTGACCTCTGCGAGACGGAGGACATTTTCCCCCTGCCCGCCCCGGTTTCCCGGGCGGATTTGACCGTCGCGGTGCGTATGGCTATGCAGATGGCCCGGCGGCTGGAGCGGCTGACCCGGCCCAAGCGCAGCCACGATGAGAAGGAGCTCATTGACCAGGCAAAAAAGGCGCTGATGGAACAGTATGCGATCCCGGAGGATCAGGCCCACAGGATGCTCCAGAAGCGGAGCATGGACAGCGGCGTCAGAATGGTTCAGATGGCCAGGATGCTGCTGGAGGAATTGAAGGAGCAGCCGGAGAAATGACGGAGAGGCGGCGGCAGCCGAGCGTTGCTGCCGTGGCGCTGCATCGTATCTGTTTTTTGGAAAATCGGATTGAATTAGACACGGAAAATTGATATGATATAACAGAACCTGAATCTACATGGAGGAGCTTTTCTGATGAAGATAAATGAAAATTTCCAAAAACTGCCCGGAAACTACCTGTTCGCCGAGGTAGCCCGCCGCCTGGCCGATTACCAGGCCCAGCACCCGGAGGCTAAGATGATCAAGCTGGGGATCGGGGATGTGACCCGGCCCCTGGTTCCCGCTGTCATTCAGGCCATGCACCGGGCGGTGGAGGAGATGGCCGCCGTTGAGACCTTTAAGGGCTATGGCCCGGAGCAGGGCTATGCGTTCCTGCGGGAGGCAATTTCCCAGCATGATTTTGCAAAGCGGGGGGTTGCCATTCGGCCTGACGAGATTTTTATCTCCGACGGCGCGAAAAGCGACTGCGGCAACATTGTTGACCTGTTTGACAAGGACAATGTGGTGGCTGTCTGCGACCCTGTTTACACCGTCTATATCGACTCCAACGTTATGAGCGGCCGGGCAGGGGAGTATGACCCGAAAACCGGCAAGTGGAGCCGCATTATCTATATGCCCACCACCGCCGAGAATGGCTTCGTCCCCGCGCTGCCCCAGGGCAAGGCGGATCTGATCTACCTCTGCTCCCCCGGCAATCCCACCGGCGCGGTGCTCAATCGGAATCAGCTGAAGGTATGGGTGGATTACGCGAATCAGACCGGGGCCGTCATCCTGTTTGACGCCGCCTATGAGCGATTCATCGTAGAGGAGGGCGTCCCCCATTCCATCTACGAGGTGGAGGGGGCCAAGACCTGCGCCATTGAGTTCCGCTCCTTCTCCAAGACCGCCGGCTTCACCGGCGCCCGCTGCGGCTATACCGTGATTCCCAAGGAGCTGGTACGGGACGGCGCTTCCCTGAACGCCATGTGGAACCGCCGCCAGACCACCAAGTTCAACGGCGCATCCTATATCATCCAAAAGGGCGCCGCCGCCGTCTACACCCAAGAGGGCGAGAAGCAGATCATGGAGAATATCGCATACTATCAGCGCAACGCCAAAGTCATCAAAGAGGGTCTGCAAAAATGCGGCATTGCCGCCTACGGCGCGGTCAACAGCCCCTATATCTGGGCCAGGATTCCCGGGGGAATGGGCAGTTGGGAGTTCTTTGACCGGCTGCTGAAGGAGGCAAATGTTGTCACCACCCCCGGCGCGGGCTTTGGCCCCAACGGGGAGGGTTATATCCGGCTGACCGCCTTTGGAGACGCGGAGGCCACCCGGGAGGCAGTTGCCCGCATCGAGAAGCTGCTGGGCTGACGGAAAAAATTACAGAGTGATTCATCTCAAAGGGGGGATGGCTGGAGGCGACCGGAAAAGAGGAAACCGCTTTCGGCTGTCTCCTCTTCTCTTATTTTAGGAAAATTATTTATTTGAAAGGGGCGTTTCCAAATGGAAGGAACGAATCCGGAGAGCCGACAGCGCGGCCTCTATGAACCCTCCTTTGAACACGATAACTGCGGGATCGGCGCGGTGGTCAATATCAAGGGAATGAAAAGCCACGCTACGGTAGACAATGCCTTGAAAATCGTGGAAAAGCTGGAGCACCGGGCGGGAAAGGATGCCGCCGGGGAGACCGGCGACGGCGTGGGCATTCTGCTGCAGATTTCCCACAGGTTTTTCAAAAAGGCGGCAGCGGCGGCGGGGATCGCCGTGGACAACGAGCGGGACTATGGCGTCGGGATGTTCTTCCTGCCCCAGGACACCCTGGCCTGCTCGATGGCAAAGAAAATGCTGGAGGTGATCGTGGCCAAGGAGGGCATGGAGTTCCTTGGCTGGCGGGAGGTTCCCGTCCGCCCGGAGATTCTGGGGGAAAAGGCAAAGTCCTGTATGCCCCATATCATGCAGTGCTTCGTGAAGCGCCCGGCAAACGTGGCCCGGGGGCTGGATTTTGACCGCAAGCTCTATGTGGCCCGCCGGGTCTTTGAGCAGTCCAACGACAACACCTATGTGGCCTCCTTTTCCTCCAGGACCATCGTCTATAAGGGGATGTTCCTGGTGGGGCAGCTTCGCAACTTCTACCTGGATTTGGAGGATGGGGACTATGAATCCGCCATTGCGCTGGTTCACTCCCGCTTCTCCACCAACACCAACCCCAGCTGGGAGCGGGCCCATCCCAACCGCTTTATCCTGCACAATGGCGAGATCAACACCATCCGGGGCAACGCGGGCCGGATGCTCTCCCGGGAGGAGACCATGCACTCCAAGGTCATGGACACGGAAATGGACAAGATCCTCCCCGTCATCAATGCCACCGGGTCCGACTCCGCCATGCTGGACAACACGCTGGAATTTCTGGTGATGAACGGCATGGATCTGCCCCTGGCGGTGATGATCTGTATTCCGGAGCCCTGGTCCAATGACAAGAATATTACCCGGGAAAAGCGGGATCTGTACCATTATTACGCCACCATGATGGAACCCTGGGACGGCCCGGCCTCCATCCTGTTCTCCGACGGAGACACCGTGGGTGCCGTGCTGGATCGCAACGGCCTGCGCCCCTCCCGCTACTACATCACCGATGACGGCCAGCTGATCCTGGCCTCCGAGGTGGGCGTCCTGGATTTTGCGCCGGAGCACATTGTCAAAAAATCCCGCCTGCAGCCCGGAAAGATGCTGCTGGTGGATACCGTCAGGGGCCGCCTGGTGGACGACCAGGAGCTGAAAGACTATTATGCCCGCCGCAAGCCCTACGGCGAATGGCTGGACGCGCACCTGATCTACCTCAAGGATTTGCCCATCCCCAACCAGAAGATCCCCGTCCATACCCAGGAGCAGCGGGATCGCCTGTACAAGGCTTTTGGCTACACCTATGAGGATGTGAGAGACATGATCATCCCCATGGCCAAGACCGGCGCGGAGCCAACCGCCGCCATGGGAGTGGACACCCCCCTGGCGGTGCTGTCCGAGAAGCACCAGCCCCTTTTCAATTACTTCAAGCAGCTCTTTGCCCAGGTCACCAATCCGCCCATTGACTCCATCCGTGAGGAAGTGATCACCGACACCACCGTCTATGTAGGGGCAGACGGCAATCTGCTGGAGGAAAAGGCGGAAAACTGCACCATGATGCAGATAAACAACCCCATTCTGACCTCCCTGGATCTGCTCAAGATCAGGAATATGAAGAAAAAGGGCTTCCAGGTTGCCACAGTTTCCCTGCTCTATTATAAGAATACCCCCCTGGAGCGGGCCATGGATCGCCTGTTTGTCAACTGCGACCGGGCGTATAAGGACGGGGCCAATATCCTGATCCTCTCCGACCGGGGCGTGGATGAAAACCATGTGGCGATCCCGTCCCTGCTGGCGGTTTCCGCCCTGGAGCAGTACCTGATCCGCACCAAGAAGCGCACGGCGGTTTCCGTGATCCTGGAGTCTGCGGAGCCCCGCACCGTCCACCATTTTGCGGCCCTGCTGGGCTTTGGCGCCCGGGCCATCGACCCCTATCTGGCCCAGGAGTGCATCGGCGAGTTGATCGGCAAGGGACTGCTGGACAAGGACTACACCGCAGCCATCAATGACTATAACAAGGCCATCCTCAACGGCATCGTGAAGATCGCCTCCAAGATGGGCATCTCCACCCTGCAATCCTACCAGTCCGCCCAGATTTTCGAGGCCATCGGCATCAACGAGGAGGTTATCGACAAGTATTTTACCAACACCGTTTCCCGGGTGGGCGGCATCGGCCTGAAGGAGATCGACGAGGGAGTGGAGTGGCGGCACAACCATGCCTTTGATCCCCTGGGCGCGGATGTGGACACCACGCTGGATTCCACCGGCAGCCATAAGCTGCGCTCCGGCAAGAACGGCGAGGATCACATGTATAACCCGCTGACCATCTCCACCCTGCAGCAGGCCGCCTGGACAGGCAGCTATCAGCTATTCAAGCAGTACACCGCCATGGTGGACGATGAAACGAAGCCCCACACCCTCCGGGGGCTGATGGACTTCGCCTTCCCGGAGGACGGGGGGATTCCCATTGACCAGGTGGAGCCGGTGTCCGAGATCGTCAAGCGATTCAAAACCGGCGCCATGTCCTACGGCTCCATTTCTCAGGAGGCCCATGAGTGTATGGCCATTGCCATGAACCGGCTGGGCGGCAAGTCCAACACCGGCGAGGGGGGCGAGCGGCCCGAACGCCTCCACTCAGACCGCTGTTCCGCCATCAAGCAGGTGGCCTCCGGGCGATTTGGCGTCACCAGCGAGTATCTGGTCAACGCTAAGGAGATCCAGATCAAGATGGCCCAGGGCGCAAAGCCCGGGGAGGGGGGACATCTGCCCGGCAAAAAGGTCTATCCCTGGGTCGCCAAGACACGCTATTCTACCCCCGGAGTGTCCCTGATTTCCCCGCCGCCTCACCACGACATCTATTCCATTGAGGATTTGGCGCAGCTCATTTACGATCTGAAAAACGCGAATCGCCAGGCCCGGATCTCCGTCAAGCTGGTTTCTGAGGCCGGCGTAGGCACCATCGCCGCAGGGGTTGCCAAGGCCGGCGCCCAGGTCGTCCTGATTTCCGGCTACGATGGCGGCACCGGCGCGGCCCCCTTCAACTCCATCCACAACGCGGGCCTGCCCTGGGAGCTGGGCCTGTCTGAAACCCACCAGACCCTGATCCGGAACGGCCTGCGCTCCCGGGTGGTCATCGAGACTGACGGTAAGCTGATGAGCGGCCGGGATGTGGCCATCGCCTGCATGCTGGGGGCGGAGGAGTTCGGCTTTGCCACCGCCCCCCTGGTGACCATGGGGTGCGTTATGATGCGGGTCTGCAATCTGGACACCTGTCCCGTGGGGATTGCCACGCAGAACCCGGAGCTGAGAAAGCGGTTTAAGGGCAAGCCCGAGTATGTGATGAACTTTATGGAGTTTATCGCCCAGGAGCTTCGGGAGATCATGGCGAAGCTGGGGGTCCGCACGGTGGACGAGATGGTGGGCCGCACCGACCTGCTGAAGCTGCGGGAGAAAATGGTCACTGCCCGGGCTGCCACGGTGGATCTGTCCCGCATTCTGGCGAACCCCTACCCCGGCGCCGCCAAGACCCACTTTGAGCCGGAGGACATTTACGACTTCCATCTGGAAAAGACCATCGACGAATCCGTGCTCCTGAAGAAGCTGGATAAGGCCCTGAAGAAAGGGACCAGGCAGCGCATTGAGCTGAAAGTTTCCTCCACAGACCGCACACTGGGCACCATCCTGGGCTCTGAGATCACCCGGCTTCACGGCGAGAGCCTGCCCGAGGACACCATCACCATCAAGTGCAGCGGGGGCGGCGGCCAGTCCTTCGGCGCCTTTATCCCCAAGGGCCTGACCATGGAACTGGAGGGCGACTCCAACGACTATTTCGGCAAGGGGCTGTCCGGCGGCAAGCTGATCGTCTATCCGCCCAGACAGAGCAAATTCAAGGCCGAGGAGAATATCATCATCGGCAATGTGGCCCTGTACGGCGCCACCGGCGGCAAGGCATTTATCAACGGCGTGGCGGGCGAGCGCTTCTGCGTCCGGAACTCCGGCGCATTGGCCGTGGTAGAGGGCTGCGGCGACCACGGCTGCGAATATATGACCGGCGGCAGGGCGGTTGTGCTGGGGCCCACCGGAAAGAACTTTGCAGCCGGCATGAGCGGCGGCATCGCCTACGTCCTGGACGAGCGCCATGACCTGTATCTGCGGGTGAACAAGGAGCTCGTGTTTATGGAGAGCGTTTCGGAAAAGCACGATATCCGGGAACTTCAGGACATGATCGAGCAGCATTATGCGGCCACCGGCTCCCCCAAGGCAAAGCAGATCCTGCGCGAGTTCCCGCGGTATGTGCCGCTGTTCAAGAAGATCGTGCCCTATGACTACAACCGGATGCTCCAGACCATCGCCCAGATGGAAGAAAAGGGGATGACCCGGGAGCAGGCTGAGATCGAGGCATTCTATGCCAATACCAAAGGTTAAGGAGGGGAATTGTCATGGGAAAAGCAACTGGATTTCTGGAATATGAGCGCAGTACCAACCCTGCGGTCAGCCCTTTGGAGCGCATTCAGAATTTCAACGAGTTCCATCCGCCGGTGGATCGGGAAACCCGCCGGAAGCAGGGGGCCCGCTGCATGAACTGCGGCGTTCCCTTCTGTCAGGCCGGTTTGAATATCGGCGGCGCCGGGTTCTCCGGCTGCCCGCTGCACAACCTGATTCCTGAGTGGAATGATATGCTCTATCTGGGCAACTGGGAGCACGCGCTGGCCCGCCTGCGCAAGACCAGCAACTTCCCGGAGTTTACCGGCCGGGTCTGCCCGGCGCTGTGTGAGGCGGGCTGCACCTGTGGCCTCAACGGAGACCCGGTGACCGTTCGGGAGAACGAGCTGGCCCTGGTGGAGTACGGCTATGAGCATGACCTGATCCGGCCCGTGATTCCCTCCGTCCGCACCGGGAAGCGGGTGGCTGTGGTGGGCTCCGGCCCCTCCGGACTGGCGGTGGCGGATCAGCTAAACCATCGGGGCCATTCCGTCACCGTCTACGAGCGGGAGGATCGGATTGGCGGCCTGCTGATGTACGGCATCCCCAACATGAAGCTGGAAAAGCGGATCATTGACCGCCGGGTCAGGCTGATGGAGGCGGAGGGGGTCTTGTTTGTCCCCAACGCGGACGTGGGCAGGGACATCCCCGCCCGGCAGCTGACGGAGGAATACGACGCGGTGGTGCTTTGCTGCGGCGCGAAGAATCCCCGGGATCTGTCCGGCCCGGGCCGGGAGGAGTGCAATGGCATCTATTTCGCCGTGGACTTCCTGACTCTGAACACCAAGAGCCTGCTGAACTCAAACCTGACCGACGGCAAGAACCTTTCCGCCAGGGATAAGAACGTGGTCATTGTGGGGGGCGGCGATACCGGCAACGACTGCATCGGAACCGCCATCCGCCACGGCTGCAAGTCCGTAACCGCCATTGAGATGATGCCCAAGAGCCCGGACACCCGGGCGGAAAACAACCCCTGGCCCCAGTGGCCCAGGGTCGCCAAGGTGGACTACGGCCACGAAGAGGCCATCGCCGTATTCGGCCGGGACCCCCGGCGGTATCAGACCACCGTCAAGGAGTTTCTTCCCGATGAGAGCGGCAGCCTGAAGGCGGTGAAGATCGTGGCTCTGGAGCCCAGGGTGGAGGAAAGCACCGGGCGGATGAGCATGGTGGAGATCCCCGGCAGCGAGGAGGAGCTGCCCTGTGAGCTGCTGCTGATCGCGGCGGGATTCCTGGGCCCCCAGTCCTATGTGCCGGAAGCCTTTGGGGTTCGGACCAATGCCCGCTCCAACGTGGCGACCCGGGAGGGCAGCTATCAGACCAATGTGGAGAAGGTTTTTTCCGCCGGCGATATGCGCCGGGGCCAGTCCCTGGTGGTCTGGGGCGTTGCAGAGGGCAGGGCCTGTGCCGCCGAGGTGGACGAATATCTGATGGGCTATACCTGCCTTTGATCCCGCCCCCCCGGAGAAACGGGTTTCCCCGGGAATGGGCGCAATCCCCCCGGCTGGAGGCCGGAATTGTCCAAATTGATGTTTTTGAGCTGCTCTTTCGGAAAAAATGCGGAAGAAATGTTCACAAAAAAGCGCTTTTCAACGGGAGAGAAATGTGATATACTAGTTCATGGAAACCGAAAGGCTGTCGCGTCGGAGAAAGGAAGCGATTTCCATGAAATGCCCCTATTGCGGCCACTTGGAAAGCAAGGTGGTCGATTCCCGCCCTGCTGAGGAGGGCGCAAGCATCCGCCGGAGGCGGGAGTGCTTGGCCTGCCAGAAGCGCTTCACGACCTACGAGACGATGGAAAGCCTGCCCCTGATGGTCGTGAAAAAGGACGGGAGCAGGCAGACCTTTGACAAAGCCAAGGTGCTGAACGGAATGATCCGTGCCTGCGAAAAGCGCCCGGTTCCTTTTGATACCCTGGAACGGATCGCAGATCAGATCGAGCAGAATCTTCAGAACTCCCTGGAACGGGAGACCAGTACCGAGCAGATCGGCGAGATGGTGATGGATGCCCTGAAAAGGGTGGACGAGGTGGCCTATGTCCGCTTTGCTTCGGTCTATCGCCAGTTCAAGGATATCAATACCTTTATGTCGGAGCTGAACAAGCTGCTGGCGGAAAAGTAATGACAAAAACATTGGGAGGAACAACTCATGGATAAATTTACCGAAGAACAGAAGGAAGCAATGCGCCAGGGCGCCAAGGAGGTTCTGGAGGACGTGAAGGACGTGGCCAAGAAAGCGGTCAGAACCGCCAAACCCGTCACCGACAAGGTGAAGAAGGCCGCTGTGGAGGCTGCGGAGACCGCCAAGCCCGTCACTGACGCGGCGAAAAAGGCCGCTGCGGAGGCCGCGAAGAAGGTTCCCATGAAGCCGGAGGTCTATGTCCAGTTCGGCGGAAGAGAGACTCTGACCTCCGATCTGGTGAAGGACGCCAGGGCCGCTTATAAGGCCGCAGGCAACCGGGCAGCCGTCCGCACCCTGCGCATCTATGTGAAGCCCGAGGAAGGCGCCGCCTATTTCGTCATCAACGACGAGTTCCAGGGCAAAATCGAGCTGTAAGATGAACAACCCCGGCAGCGGTTCAGCAGGCGAACCGCTGCCTTTTTCTGCGAATACCGGCTTTGGAGGGAGTACGATGAAATTTACCTTTGCACAGTACCGCGAAAGCGCGGCGTATATTCAGGGCAAAACCGGCGGGTTCCGGCCCAAGGTGGCCATGATCCTGGGCTCCGGACTGGGCTATCTGGGGGAGCGGGTGGAGGATGCCGTCCGCATTCCCTATGGGGAGATTCCCCATTTTCGGGTTTCCACTGCCCCGGGCCACAGGGGTCAGTTGGTTCTTGGGATGCTGGAGGGCCAGCCGGTTGCCGTCATGCAGGGCCGGATGCACCACTATGAGGGCTATGACTATGAAGAAGTGGTCTATGGGGTGCGGGTGCTGCGGCTGCTGGGCGCGGAATACCTGTTCGTCACCAACGCGGCGGGCTGCATCAATCTGAACTGGCAGGCGGGAGACCTGATGCTGATTACCGACCAGATCAAATTTTTCCTGGAATCTCCCCTGAGAGGGGAAAACCTGCCGGAGTTTGGCTGCCGCTTCCCGGATTCCAGCCACCTTTACACCCCCGCCCTCCGGGAGACCGCCCGCCGGGTGGCCGCCAGCCAGGGCATCACCCTGCGGGAGGGGGTTTATATGTACTTCCCCGGCCCCCAGTACGAGACCCCGGCGGAGATCCGGGCCGCCCGGGTACTGGGCGGCGATGCCGCAGGGATGTCCACCGCGCCGGAGGTGATCGCGGCGGCCCACTGCGGCATGAAGGTGCTGGGCCTCTCCCTGCTCAGCAATATGGCGGCAGGGATTCTGGATCAGCCCCTGTCCGAGCGGGAGGTGCTGGACGCTGCGGAGGCCGGGCGGGAGAAATTCTCCGCCCTGGTGCTGGGCTGTTTGAGAGAGACAGGCGGCAAGGATTAAGACCGCCGCCGCCCCGGGCAGGGGAATCCGGTGGGATTCACAGCCCCGCCAGATCCCGCAGCTTTTCCCCGTCTACCAGGGTCAGGCTCCGATAACCGGTTTCCAGTACGCCCCGGCGGGCAAACTCATTCAGGATGCGGCTTACCGTCACCCGACTGACCCCGATGGCGGTGGCCAGTTCCTCCTGAGAGGTGCGGATGGTTTCCCGCCCGGCGAAGCTGTTCACCAGCAGCCGGGCCAGCCTCTGGCCAGCCCGGAGGAAGGTGACGTCGTCCAACTGGTCGGAGAGGAGGCGGACGGTGCGGGCCAGGTATTTTAACAGGGCCATGGCGATTTCCGGCTTGTCCCGGATGATCTCGGTGATCTGCTTCCGGTCGATGGAAACCAGCCTGCATCTGGTCAGAGCCACGGCGGTGGAAACCCGGGGCCGCTGATCGAAGAAGGCGGCCTCCCCGAACAGGCTGCCGTCCCGGTAGTCGGTCAGCAGCTTTTCCGAGCCGTCCTCCCCGCTGATATAGCTGCGCACCCGGCCGGAAACAAGATAATAGAAGTGCTCGGCGGGGCTGCCCTGGAGATAGATGATCCGGCCGGGGGAGTAAAGCGCGGGGGTGGAGCTTTGGGCCAGGGGCTGCCAGATATCCTCGGGCAGCTGGAGCTCGGTTAAACTGAAATAATCTTCACGTTTCATGGGACCCTCCGGGTATTTTGCAATTTTTTGTTTCATTGTATCATACTTTACATTCTTGTACAAGGAATTTTGCTATGATAAAGGCAGCTTGAGGGATATTCCCTGACGGAGGAGGTTTTTCTATTATGGGAATGACGATGACACAGAAGATCATGGCCGCTCATGCGGGCCTGGATTCTGTGGAGGTGGGCCAGCTCATCGAGGCAAAGCTGGACTTTGTTCACGGCAACGACGTAACCACCCCCGTTGCCATCGCCGTATTGAATGAATACGGCATCCGGGAGATTTTCGACAAGGATAAGATCGGCATCATCCTGGATCACTACACCCCCTGTAAGGACATCAAGGCGGCCCAGCTCTGCAAGACCGCCCGGGACTTTGCCAGGGCGCACAGCATCACCCACTTCTATGATGTGGGCCAGGTGGGGGTGGAGCACGCCTTTATCCCGGAAAAGGGCCTGGTGATTCCCGGGGATATGACCATCGGCGCGGACTCCCACACCTGCACCTATGGCGCCCTGGGCGCTTTTTCCACCGGCGTAGGTTCCACCGACATGGCTGCCGGCATGGCCACCGGCCTGAACTGGTTCAAGGTGCCCCCGGCCATCAGGGTCACGCTGACCGGCAGCCTCAGACCCTATGTCTCCGGCAAGGACGTGATGCTTCATCTGATCGGATTGATCGGCGTGGACGGCGCCCTGTATAAGTCCCTGGAGTTTACCGGCGACGGCGTTGCCGCCCTGTCCATGGACGACCGGTTCACCATCGCAAATATGGCCATCGAAGCCGGCGCCAAGAACGGCATCTTCCCGGTGGACGGCAAGACCTTGGCGTATTTGAAGGGCCGCACGAGCCGCCAGCCGGTGATTTACGAGGCAGACCCCGACGCCGTCTACGAGCGGGAGGTGGTCATTGACCTGAGTGCGCTGGAGTCCACCGTGGCCATGCCCTACCTGCCCGGCAACGCCAAGCTGGTAAAGGAGGTAAAGGGCATCGCCATTGACCAGGTAGTCATTGGCTCCTGCACGAATGGCCGCATCAGCGATATGCGGGCGGCTGCGGAGATCCTGAAAGGCCGCAAGGTGGCCGACGGCATCCGCTGCATTGTCCTCCCCGCCACCCAGGAGGTTATCCGGGAGATGATCGAAGAGGGGATCTACATGGATCTGCTGGACGCGGGCTGCGCCATTTCCACCCCCACCTGCGGCCCCTGCCTGGGCGGGCACATGGGCTGTATGTGTGAGGGGGAGGTCTGCGTTTCCACCACCAACCGCAACTTCGTGGGCCGCATGGGTCATGTGGAATCCAAGGTCATTCTGGCCAGCCCCGCTGTGGCCGCCGCCTCCGCTGTGGCGGGCTGCCTGGCGGACCCGGCTGATCTGTGAGAAAGGGGAGAGGATCTATGTCTAAAATCTATGTCTATGGCGACAATGTGGACACCGATGTGATCATTGCCGCCCGTTATCTGAACGACCCCAGCGACGCCAACCTGAAGGCCCACTGTATGGAGGATCTTGATACCCAGTTTTCCCAAACGGTGGAGCAGGGGGATATCATCGTGGGCGGCGCCAACTTCGGCTGCGGCTCCTCCCGGGAGCACGCCCCCCTGTCCATCAAGGTTTCCGGCGTGAAGTGCGTGATCGCCGCCTCCTTTGCCCGGATCTTTTACCGCAACGCCATCAACATCGGCCTGCCCATCATGGAGTGCCCCGAGGCTGCCGCCGCCATCCGGCCCGGCGACACCGTCTCCGTAGACTTCAAGACCGGCAGGATTTCGGACGAAACCCAGGGCAAGACCTTTCAGGCGGCTCCCTTTCCGGAGTTTATCAACGGCATCATTGAAAACGGCGGCCTGATGAACTCTCTGAAGGCCCGGGGCCTGGCAAAGTGAGGAGGATTACAAATGGGAACTTATCGGATCGCCGTTATTCGCGGTGACGGGATCGGCCCCGAGATTGTGGGCGAGGCCGTTGAGGTGATGAAAAAGGTGGGGGAGCGCTTTGGACACACCTTCTCCTTTGTGGATGTGGAAATGGGCGGCTGCGCCACGGACAAGTACGGCGTTTCCTACCCGGAGGGCACCGCCGAGAAATGCAGGGCCTGTGACGCAGTCCTGCTGGGGGCGGTGGGCGGCCCCAAATGGGGGCCCGACCGCCCGGCGGAGCAGCGGCCTGAGACGGCGCTGCTGGCCATCCGCAAGGATCTGGGCCTCTTCGCAAACCTGCGCCACGCCACCCTGCGCCCTGCCCTGATAGACGCCTGCCCCCTGAAAAACGAGATCGCGTCCAAGGGCATGGATGTGATGATGGTTCGGGAACTGATTGGCGGCGTTTACTTCGGCAAGCGGGAGCGCTATGAGACCCAGGATCGGGGAGTGGAATGTACCGACCTGATGGCCTACTCCGAGATGGAGATCGAGCGCATCGGGCGCCGGGCCTTTGAGCTGGCCAGGAAACGCCGGAAGAAAGTCTCCTCTGTGGATAAGGCCAACGTGCTGGAGACCTCCCGCCTGTGGCGCTCCGTCATGCACAGGCTGGCCCGGGAATACCCCGATGTGGAGTACGAGGACATCCTGGTGGACAACACGGCCATGCAGCTCGTGCGAGATCCCTCCCAGTTCGATGTGGTTGTCACCGAGAATATGTTCGGCGATATCCTGTCCGATGAGGCTTCCATGATCACCGGCTCCCTGGGGCTGCTGCCCTCCGCCTCCATCGGCGGGTCGGCCCCCGGCCTCTATGAGCCCATTCACGGCTCCGCCCCTGACATTGCGGGCCAGGACAAGGCGAACCCGATTGCCACCATCCTCTCCGTGGCCATGATGTTCAAGTATTCCTTTGACCTGCCCGAGGAAGCGGCCGCCATCGAGTCCGCAGTGGACAAGGCCCTGGCGGACGGCTGGCGCACAGCCGACATTGCCAGGGAAGGGGAGACCCCTATCGGCTGCAAGAAGATGGGACAGGTGATTCGTGACAATCTCTGATCGAGTTGACTGTGAAGCGCAGCTTTCACAGTGACGCTGGCCCAACGGCCCGGCTGTATCCTGACAGCCGGGCCATTTTCCGCTCATTTTGCAATAAAAATGGCAAAAGACTTTCTTTTTCAAAGGGGAATTTCGTCATTTAAACGGTTTTTCCCCGGGAAATTGCATTTTTCGAGAAAATAGGTTGCATTTTCTGAGATGGAGCGTTATAATGTGAGCCGTAAGTTTGAAAACATGGGAGGAATTGATTGTGAAGGAACTTTCTGCCGTTGCGTCCAGAATACAGGCTTCTACCACTGTCGCAGTGGATACCAAGTTCAAAGAAATGAAGGCCGCGGGGATCGATGTGATCGGCTTTGGTGCCGGTGAGCCTGACTTTGCAACGCCGGATCATATTAAGCTGGCGGGGATTGGCGCCATCATAAATAACCAGACCAAGTACACTGCGGCCTCCGGTATGCCCGAGCTGAAACAGGCGATCTGCTACCGGCTGAAGGAGGACTGCGGCCTGGACTACGAGCCCGGGAATATTGTGGTTTCCTCCGGCGCCAAGCATATTGTCTATGTGGCCCTGCAAACCCTGGTAAACCCCGGGGATGAGGTCATTCTTCCTGCCCCGTACTGGGTCTCCTATAAGGAACTGATCCAGATGGTGGGGGGCGTGCCCGTTATCATCCACTGCAAGGAGGAGGATCACTTTAAGATGACCGCCGAGCAGTTGGCGGCCGCCTGCACAGATAAGACCAAGGCTTTGATCCTGAACAATCCCTCCAACCCCACCGGTATGCTGTATAGCGAGGAAGAGCTTCGCGCCCTGGCCCAGGTCTGCAAGGAACAGGATCTGTATGTCCTGTCGGATGAAATCTATTACAACCTGCTCTATGATGGCCGCAGCTTCACCTCCTTCGCTTCCCTGAGCGAGGACGCCAAGGCCCGCACCATCCTTGTGAACGGGGTTTCCAAGTCTTACGCGATGACCGGCTGGCGGATTGGCTACGGCGCCGCGCCCGCCAACATCATAAAGGTCATGTCCAACTATCTGAGCCACTCCACCTCGGCGGCCTGCACCATTTCCCAGGTGGCTTCTGCGGAGGCGCTGCGGGGCAGTCAGGATAACGTTGAGGCCATGCGCCGGGCCTTTGAACAGCGCCGCAACCATCTGGTGAAGCGGCTGAACGCCATCGAGGGCGTTTCCTGTATCGTGCCGGAGGGGGCTTTCTATGTGATGATGAACATTGAAAAGCTGGTGGGCAAGACCCTGTTCGGCAGAGAGATCAGGGACGCGGACGATTTTTCCGCCCTGTTCCTGGAGAAGGGCCTGGTGGCAGTGGTCTCCTGCGTGGGCTTCGATGCGCCTAACTTCATCCGCTGGTCCTATGCGGCCTCTATGGAGAGCATTGACGGCGGCCTGGACCGGCTGGAGAAATTCCTCCGGGAGGGGGCCATCGAGGGCTGAGGGCCTTGCCCGGAGAGAACGGGGGCCTCATTCCGTAAATTCTTTCATTTGAAGGTTGACAAATCAGCTTGCTTTATGATAAAGTGAAGCAAGCTGATTTGGCGCGTTCAAGAAACGCTCAATGGAATAGAAGAGGGAGTAATCATAATTGTGTCCCCAACAATCGCGGCTGCCGGCAGGTTTCCTGCACGGCAGTCTGGAGGCACAGCCAGTTTCCTTTTATGGTGATGAGACTTTTCATACAGTATTTTCCCGGGGGAATATTGTATGAAGAGTCTCGTTTTTCTGTTTTCTTAAGGAGGAATTGCAGTGAAACAATGGTATCAACAGGACAAGGAGGACATCCTGACCGCGCTGGGCACCCGGCGGGAGGGTCTGACCGCCGAGGAGGCGGCGGAGGTTCTCCGGGAAAAAGGGGAAAACGCCCTGCAAGAGGGAAAGCGGAAGAGCACGCTGCAGGTGTTTTTCGGCCAGTTCGCGGATATGCTGGTGGTGATCCTGATCATCGCCGCCATTATTTCGGCGGTTTCCGGCAATCTGGAGAGCACTGTGGTCATTCTCGTGGTGATCACAATGAACGCTGTGCTGGGTACGGTGCAGCATATCAAGGCGGAAAAATCTCTGGAAAGCCTGAAATCCCTGTCGTCCCCCAGCGCAAAGGTCATCCGGGACGGGCAGAAGCAGGAGATCCCCTCCAAGCAGGTGGTGCCCGGGGACATCGTGGTGGTGGAGGCCGGAGACCTGATCGTGGCGGATGGCCGAATCCTGGAAAACTATTCCTTGCAGGTCAATGAAAGCTCCCTGACCGGCGAATCCACCAATGTGGACAAACGGGACGTTGTGCTGGAGGGGGAGGCAGCCCTGGCGGATCGGGTGAATATGGTCTATTCCGGCAGTCTGGCCACCTATGGCCGGGCCGTTGTGGTGGTCACTGCCACGGGAATGGAGACGGAGATCGGGAAAATTGCCGGCCTGATGAACGCCACCAAGGAGAAGAGCACCCCCCTGCAGGTCAGCCTGGATCAGTTCAGCAAAAAGCTGGCGATCCTGATCATGCTGATCTCCGGGCTGGTGCTGGCCCTGAGCCTGTACCGGGGTATGAGTATTCTGGATTCCCTGCTCTTTGCCGTGGCGCTGGCTGTGGCCGCCATTCCGGAGGCCCTGAGTTCTATCGTCACCATTGTGCAGGCTATGGGCACGCAGAAGATGGCCCGGGAGAACGCGATCATCAAGGATTTGGCGGCGGTGGAGAGCCTGGGCTGCGTCTCGGTCATCTGCTCCGATAAGACCGGTACCCTGACCCAGAACAAGATGACTGTCCAGAAAATCTATGTGGGCGGCGAAATTCTGGGAGCCGATGAGCTGGATCTGAGCAATCAGCTGCACCGCTACCTGATCTACAACGCGGTTCTGACCAACGATTCCAGCATCGTGGACGGCAAGGGCATCGGCGACCCCACCGAATACGCGCTGCTGGAAATGTTCCGTCAGGTGGAGGGCATCAATGCCCGGGAGGATCAGCTGAACCTGAGCGAGGATACCCTTCGGGAGGTGCTGGATCGCATCGACGAGGTGCCCTTTGATTCCGACCGCAAGCTGATGAGCACCAAGCATTTGATCCACGGCGTTCCCACGGTATTCACTAAGGGCGCGGTGGATGTGCTGCTGGATCGCTGCGTGGCCATCCGCGTCGGGGAGGGGATTCGCCCCATTTCCGATGGGGATCGGGCGGCAATCCTGGATCAGAATCAGCGCTTTTCCGAAAACGGTCTGCGGGTGCTGGCCTTTGCCTATAAGGAAAGCGACGAGGATTTGACCGTTGAATCCGAATATGGCTACACCTTCCTGGGGCTGGTTTCCATGATGGACCCCCCCAGAGAGGAATCTGTGGCGGCGGTTGCCGACGCAAAGCGGGCGGGAATCCGCCCCGTGATGATTACCGGCGACCACAAGGTCACCGCCACTGCCATCGCAAAGCAGATCGGCATTTTTGAGGAGGGAGATATGGCGGTCACCGGCATGGAGCTGGACGCCATGAGCGACCGGGAGCTGGATGAGAAGATTCAAAAAATCTCCGTCTATGCCCGGGTCTCCCCGGAAAACAAGATCCGCATTGTGGACGCCTGGCAAAGGCGGGGCAATATTGTCTCCATGACCGGCGACGGCGTGAACGACGCGCCCGCCCTGAAAAAGGCGGACATCGGCGTTGCCATGGGCATCACCGGCACGGAGGTGTCCAAGGACGCGGCCTCTATGATTCTGGCGGACGACAACTTTGCCACCATTATCAAGGCAGTGTCCAATGGCAGGAATGTCTATCGCAACATAAAAAACGCCATCCTCTTTCTGCTCTCCGGCAACATGGCCGCGATTCTGGCGGTGCTCTATACCTCGCTGGCCGGGCTGCCGGTGCCCTTTGAGCCGGTACACCTGCTGTTTATCAACCTGCTGACCGACTCGCTGCCCGCCCTGGCCATCGGCATGGAGCCGCCTGAAAGGGATCTGCTGAAGCAGAAGCCCAGAGACCCCAAGGCCGGCATCCTGACGGGGGACTTCCTGGCCCTGATGCTGGTTCAGGGGGCGATGATCGCGGTGCCCGTGCTCACCGCCTACTATGCGGGCCTCCAGGTCAGCGGGGCCGCCGCCAGCACCATGGCCTTTGCCACGCTGACCCTGGCCCGCCTGTTCCATGGCTTTAACTGCCGCAGCACCCACTCTATTTTCAAGCTGGGCTTCAAGGGCAACTGGTACAGTCTGGGCGCGTTCCTGTTGGGGGCGGTCCTCCTGGCGGCGGTGCTCCTGATCCCTGTGATGGAGGGGCTGTTCAGCGTCAGTGCCCTCACCGGCGGCCAGCTCGGCATGATTTGCTTCCTTGCGGCGGTTCCCACGCTGATTATCCAGATGGTCAAGGTCGTCCGGGAAACCTTGGCAGGCAAGGGCTGAAAAAAAGTTTCAAAAAACGGGAAAAGAGAAAATTCCTTCTTGGCAAATGGGGACGCCGGTGGTAAAATAACAGCGTAAAAGCGCGGGAGTGAGCAGCCCGCGCACCACTGAAGAAAGTGAGGGGTTTCCAATGAGGATTATTCGCACACAGGATTATGACCACATGAGCCGCCAGGCCGCAAACATCATCTCCGCCCAGGTGATTCTGAAGCCGAACAGCGTCCTGGGCCTTGCCACCGGGGACAGTCCCATCGGCACTTACAAGCAGCTGATCGAGTGGTATGAGAAGGGGGATCTGGATTTTTCCAGAGTGACCGCTGTCAATCTGGATGAGTATGTGGGCCTGGGCCGCTCCCACAGCAAGAGCTACGCCTACTTTATGAATTACAACTTCTTTGACCATATCAACATCCAGGCTTACAAGACCAATATCCCCAACGGCATGAACTTTGACGAGGAGGCGGAGTGCGCCCGCTACGATCAGGTGATCCGGGATCTGGGCGGCATTGACCTGCAGCTTCTGGGCCTGGGGGTCAATGGACACATCGGCTTTAACGAGCCGGACGAAGTGTTTGCCAAGGGCACCCATCGGGTCACTCTGAGCGCATCCACAAAGGAGGCAAATCAGCGCTTCTTCGACAGCATTGACGAGGTGCCCGACTATGCCTACACCATGGGCATTTTCGATATCATTCAGGCAAAGCGCGTGGTTATGGTGGCCAGCGGGGAGAACAAGGCCAGGGCGATTCGGGAGGCGTTCTTTGGCCCCATCACGCCCAAGGTGCCGGCCTCGATCCTGCAATTCCACAAGGACTTTACCCTGGTTGCGGATGAGGCAGCGCTGTCGCTGATTTGAAAAATTTGGGCGCCGGAATTGCGGAATTTCGGCGCCTTTTTCCTTGCAAGGGCGGGAAAGGGATGTTACAATAGCTGAAAGCGGCGATTCTATGCCGGTTTGCGCCCGGCCCCGCCGGAGGGCGCAAGGCATGGCTCGTTTCCGATGGGGAATTTCACGCCGCAAGGCGGCAAGGTGACAGGTAGGAGGAACTCTTAATCATGCGTCAATATGAAACCAAGGTTCAGGAACTAAAGCAGAGCGTGCTGCGGGAGGTTGCCCGGCTGGCCTTTTCCGGGAAGCTCAACGCGAACCAGATTCTGGATGTTCCCCAGAAGCTGATTCCCGGCCCCAAAGCGACCATGCGCTGCTGTATCTATAAGGAACGGGCCATCATCGGGGACCGGATCAAACTGGCCATGGGCGGCGATTTATCCAATCCCAATATTGTTGAGGTTTTGCCTGTGGCCTGTGACGAGTGCCCCGTCACGGAGATGACGGTGAATGATTCCTGCCGGGGTTGTATTGCGACCAGGTGTATGCACGTCTGCCCAAAGGACGCGATTCAGGTGATCAATCACAAGTCCACCATCGACCACAGCAAATGTATTGTCTGCGGCAAGTGTATGTCCGCCTGCCCCTACGGGGCCATTGTCAAGAACGTCCGCCCCTGTGAGCGAAGCTGCCCAACTGGGGCCATCTCCATGGGGGAGGATAAGAAAGCCTCCATCGATCCGGAGAAGTGTATTTCCTGCGGCACCTGCATCAACACCTGTCCCTTTGGTGCCATTATGGACAAGTCCTATCTGGTGGACGCCATCGACCTGTTAAAGGGCGCGGAGCGCTGGAAATATCCTGTCTACGCGGTGATCGCCCCCTCCATCGCCGGGCAGTTTACCCCGGCAACCACAGAGCAGGTGGTTGCCGGGCTGAAACGGATGGGCTTTTACGCGGTGGAGGAGGTGGCCTACGGCGCGGATCTGACGGCCTGGGAGGAGGCCGATGAACTGGCGGAAAAGGGGCAGCTTCTGTCCTCCTGCTGCCCCGCGTTTGTCACCTATGTAAAGCGCTTCCATCCCAAGCAGGCGGGGATGGTGTCCCAAACCCCGTCGCCTATGGTTATGATCGGCCGGGATATCAAGCGGCGGAGCCCGGACGCCAAGGTGGTCTTTGTGGGCCCCTGTATCGCGAAGAAATTCGAGCTGAAATCCGGCAAGGCCGCGGGCAGCATCGACTGCGTGCTTACTTATGAAGAACTGGCCGCCATGTTTGAGGCGCTGGAACTGGATATTACCCAACTGAAAGGGGAGGCCCTGTGCCAGGCATCCCCCTATGGGCGGAACTTTGCCCACTCCGGCGGCGTGGCGGCCGCAGTGCGGCAGGCGGTTGAGGAGAAGGGCCTGGAATTTGAGGCGAAGCCGGTGATTTCCTCCGGAATTTCGGAGTGCCGGGTGAATCTGCTCAAGCTGAACGCCGGACGGCTGGAGGGGAATTTCATAGAGGGGATGGCCTGTGACGGAGGCTGTATCAACGGAGCCGGCTGCCTCTTGCGCCACTCCAATAACAAGCTGGCCGTGAATCAATACGCGGGCCAGGCCGCCAGGAAGCAGATCGATCCGGAGCGGCAGGGAGAATAAATGGAGGGATGAGCCGTATGCCAAATAAACGGGATAAGGTATCCAATGCCGTGATCCGGCGCCTGCCGCGATATTACCGTCGGCTGGATGAGCTGTGTGAGAGCGGCGTGGAGCGGATCTCCTCCAGCGCGCTGGCCAAATCCATGAATCTGACGGCTTCTCAGATCCGGCAGGATCTGAGCTGCTTCGGCGGCTTTGGCCAGCAGGGGTATGGCTATCATGTGGAAAAGCTGCGGGACGAGGTGGCGGAGATCCTGGGCATGACCAGCGGGCATACGGCAATTATCATGGGCTGCGGCAACCTGGGCCGGGCCCTGATCCAGAATTTTACCTTTGAAAAATATGGCACCCACCTGGTTGCCGCCTTTGACACCCGGCAGGATATCATCGGAACCGAGATCAACGGTGTGCCGGTTTTGGACCCTGCGGAGCTGGAGGGATATGTTCGGGAGACGCCCATCAGCATCGGCGTGCTGACCGTGCCCCAGCAGGCTGCCGTACCGGTGGCCCGGCAGCTGATCCGGGCAGGTGTGAAAGGACTTTGGAATTTTACCAATGTGGAGCTGAACATTGACAGTCCGGATGTGACCGTTGAGGATGTCCATTTCGCGGACTCGCTGCTGGCCCTGAGTTTTTTGATCTCCGAAAACTGAGAGGAACCCATTTGAACCTTCGACATAAGATGAACTGAAACCGGTTGGGTTTCAGTTATAAATATTGGAGGTAAGAGTATGGGTTGTAATAACGGTTGCGGCGGTGGCTGCCTGTGGATCATCATCCTGATCATCATCCTGTTCTGCTGCTGCGGCAATGGCTGCGGAAACGGCTGCGGGAATTTCGCCAACGGCGGCTGCGGCTGCTGAGTTCACAGGACGGAAGCTGTAAGGAAGCAAACAAAAGCGAACGGGGGCGCCGAAAGGCGCCCCCGCGTTTATGAAAGGCCGGTCAAGAAATCCTTCGGGCGGCGATGATAAATCGCCCGTTGGTGGTGTGGTAGCTGCAAGTGGAGAGGATCAAGATCTGCTCCCCATAGCTGGGGACGATGCCGGTGTCATAGGCGGAGTTGGCCAGCAGCCATTCGGTCAGTTCCCCGTATTCCTCTTCCGTCAGATCGCCGGAGTAGTCGTAGTATCGAATACCAACCTCGCCCTCCTCCAGGATGCGGCATTCCACGGCGGCAAACACCTGGTAGGTTCGATTTTCGTACAGGGTATCGAAGGAGAAGGTGGGGGAGGTATCCCAGAAGTTCCGGTCCTGATAGCTGCTCAAGGTGCCAAACATCGTCTTGTTTTTCATGTTATGGCCGTAAATGATAAAGCAGTCCGTATCCGGTGTGCCGTTCAAACCGATAAAGGGTGTGCCGCTGACGGAGCTGGACTTGTCGAAAGCCCGCCGCAGGTAATATTGAGGGTCATCAGGGGTCAGCATCACAGGATAGTCGATCTTCGTGCCGGGAACAGACAGCCATCCGACAAAATCGCTGTTCATGGCATAGAGGGTTTCATACCCCGATGGCACGGCGGGGGAGTTTTCCGGGACGGCTTCGCTTTCCTCGGCTTCGGGAAGGGGGGCTTCCGCCGGATCGGAGGAGGCCGGGGTTTCCGTGGAGAGATCCGGCTGCTCGTCACCGGGCTGGGCGGCAATGGCCGCCAGCTCTGTGAAAGCGGCTTCTTCGGCATTGCCCCGGACATAGTAGCGGATCACCATAACGGCAGAGAGCAAAAAGGCCGCGCCGAACAGAATCGTGAGAATGAGGAGGATTGGACTGGACTTGCGTTTACGCCTGCTGCGGGGAACATTGTCAATCACGCGCTTGCCGGAGTAGGCGGACGGATACTCTTTCATAGGGGCACCTCTGACCAGAATAGAAGGTGAAAACGGGCGATTTTTTTGAAACCAGGAAAGAGTTTATCACAGAAACGGCCAAAAGTAAATGCCGCAGGAAAAATGTTGAAAATTTTGTCTGCCGTCACATTAAAATTGCAAACTATATATTGCAATTTGAAATAAAATACGATATAATGTCCACAATAAACAGGAACCCTTTGCCCAAAGAGGCAAAAGCGCCCTGAAAAGGAGGAAATTGCTGTGAAAAAGAAATTCCGGAAAGGTTGGATTGCCGTCCTTCTGGTTCTCGGAGTGCTGGTTACGATGTGTCCCATGGCGGTTTTTGCCACCGATGACGATAACAGCGAACCGGAAGTGGTCGTTGAAACGCCGGTAGAGTCTGAAGAATCCGAGCTGAGCCTTGAACCCACTTCGGAGGAGACTG
>CAYSNK010000008.1:0-25400 GCA_964432375.1 uncultured Oscillospiraceae bacterium
TTTTATCCTTGTTTTCCTTGAATCTGTTCTGCATAAGATCAACTCCAAACACTGATGTTATGCCCCTTGCAATATGCGCATACTGCATTGTAAAGGAAAAACACATTGCTGGCGCAAGTTCGAGAGAAAACAGTTTTTACATTATTAATTTTAACATGAAAGGATATATAAGTCAATGATAATAATTATAAAAGGTCTGAATTTTATGGGGCCACATAAGCCGTAAAAAAGTGTTTTCTGCATAATAAAAATCCCCTGCCGGGATTTTCCCGGCAGGGGCGCCGCGTTCTGTTCTTTGTAAGCGTGACAGATGAAGCAGAAACAATCCCCCGTTGGGAGAGAAATCCCAACGGGGGATGATTTTTTTATCCGGGGCGAAGGGCCGCTCACCGCTCCCCCAGCACATAGGGGAGGAAATACCGCATCTGCACCTTCCACCAGGGCCAGTCATGGTTCACATCATACCCCCAGTAGTCCACCCACACGCCGGTGATGCCTTTGCTTTTCAGCACACTGTCCAGGCGGCGGGTGCCGGCCAGCAGTTGATCCTCCCAGGCGCCCTGGCCCACGCAGATGCAGGCCCTGGACCGGTTGTACAGGGAGATCCAGGGGTGGTCGGCGGGCATATTGGCGATGAAGTCTGCGGGGGAGTTGTTGTAGACCACCTCGTCCATATAGCCCTGGTACATATCGTCGCAGTCGTAGAGGCCGGACAGGGCAATGGCGGAATCGAAGATGTCCGGGCGGCGGAAGAAGAAGTTGCCCGCGTGATAGGCCCCCATGGAAACGCCCGTCACCATGGGCCGTTGGCCGCTGCCGTTGATTTCCAGCAGGCGGGGCACCGCCTCCTCGATCACATAGTTGTACCAGGCTTCGTGGCGGCGAACCCGGTCATAGGGGTTCCCGGCAACGTTGGATACGGTTTCCTGATCCAGGGTGTCCACGGCCAGCATCTGGATTTTCCCGCTGTCGATGTAGTCCGCCAGGTTGTCCATCATCTGGAAATTGTCCCAGTCGTAGTAGCGGCCATTCTGAGAGGGGATGACCAGAACCGGCTTTCCCCCGTAGCCATAAACCATAAATTCCATCTCACGGCCCAGATGACGGCTGTATTCTTTAAAATATCGTTTTTCCATACCAGAAGATCCTTTCGGTAGTTTGTGTGCCTGCATTATAGTAGCATAAATGAAAGAAATCCGCAAGAATTTGTCAGAAATACCTTTCCATTTTTCAGAAGTAGGGGTATAATAACCGGTAAGAAGCTATCTGCTCCGGTTTTGCGCCGTTTTGCTCCCCGGCCCTGCCGGGAGCCGCAAAGCGCCATAGAAGCATTTACTGCGGAAGCTCCGAACAAACAGAGCTTCCGCAGGAAAGAGAGGTTAAACGAATGAACTTTGTCTTTATCTCCCCCCACTTTCCCCAGGTGTTCCGCTTCTTCTGCATGAGGCTGAAGGAGAACGGCGTCAACGTCCTGGGCGTGGGCGATACCCCTTATGATAACCTGCATCCCGACCTGAAAGCCGCCCTGACGGAGTATTACCGGGTGGACACCATGGAGGATTATGATTCCATGGTTCGGGCCCTGGGCTATTTCACTTTTAAGTACGGCAAGATCCACTGGCTGGAATCCAACAATGAATACTGGCTGGAGCAGGACGCCAGGCTGCGCACCGACTTCAACATCACCACCGGCTTGAAAACCGCCGACTTGGACCGCTTCAAGTTCAAGTCCGCCATGAAGGAGTATTACAGGAAAGCGGGCATCCCTGCCGCCCGGTATGAGATGGTGTCCACCCGGGAAAAGGGCCTGAGCTTTGCCCACAGCGTGGGCTATCCGGTCATCGTCAAGCCGGATAACGGCGTGGGCGCCATGGCAACCTACCGGCTGAAAAACGACGAGGAGCTGGAGCGCTTCTTCGCGGAGCCGCCCGCTGTGCCCTATATCATGGAGGAGTATGTTTCCGGCGAGGTAACCACCTATGACGGGGTGTGCAATTCCAAGGGGGAGGTGCTGTTTGCCACCTCCCATATCACCAAGAACTCCATCATGGATATGGTGAACGAGGGGGTTGCCTGCTATTACTATGTGAATAAGGAGATGCCCCCGGAGGTGGAACGGGCGGGGAAGGCCGTGCTGAAAGCCTTCGGCGCCAAGAGCCGGGCCTTCCATCTGGAATTTTTCCGCCTGACCGAGGCCAAGGAGAACCTGGGCCAGGTGGGGGATATCGTGGCCCTGGAGGTCAATATGCGCCCTGCGGGGGGCTTTACTCCCGATATGATCAACTTTGCAAACTCCGTGGATCTGTATCAGATCTGGGCGGATATGGTGGCCTTCGATGAGTGCCGCCACACCTATACGGGCAAGAAGTCCTACTGCGCCTACTGCGGCCGCAGGGACGGGGTGAACTATGTCCAGTCCCCGGAGGACATCAGCAACGCCTACTCCGGCTATCTGAAGCTGGTCACTCGGATGCCCGATGCCCTGGCGGGCACCATGGGCAACCAGGTGTTTATCGCCTGCTTCGACACCCTGGAGGAGGTGGACCGCTTCGTGCGCTTCGCCTTTGACCTGCGGGAAGCGTAGGGTTCGGAGATCGAAATAGGGGCCGTGAAGATTGGGAGCCGGTTGGCTCCCTTTTTTCACAGCCCCTCACAGGATGCGGCGGGATTCAGGGGACGAGGCTGTCCGCCAGCTCCGCCATCTCTGCCTTAGAGCGGACCCGCCTGGCCCGCCGGATGACCTCCTGCTGCTCCCGGGCGGACATTCCGCCGTAGCGGGCCATCGCCTTGGGGCGCATGGCCAGTTCCATGAGAAAGCCGATGGGGGCCTCCGGCCGATCGGATGATTGTGACACGGGAAATTCCTCCTTTTGCTCCTGGGTCGCCCGGGGAACCTCTGAGTCAGAGCTTCCCCGGAATAGTATGGCCTCCCGGAAAAAATTGATGCGGCGGGGAATCAAAATGGTTGAGGGGAATGGATGGGTGTGCTATAATATACCCTGCGTGAAGAATCGAGTTATGCGCAAGGAGTTTCGACTATGAAAATCATTGTTTTGGCGGGCGGGCTCAGCCCCGAACGCAATATATCCCTGGCCTCCGGCACCAAGGTCTGCGCAGCCCTGCGCAGAAAGGGGCACCAGGCGGTGCTGCTGGATCTGTTCCTGGGCACGGAATGTGTAGACGCCCCGGCGGACACCCTCTTTGATACGCTGCCCCGGCTGGAACCCGTGGCCTTTACCGGGGTCGCCCCTGACCTGGAGGCGGTCAGGGCCAGCCGCAGATGGAAGAGCCGGTCTGTTTTCGGCCCGGGTGTGCTGGAGCTGTGCCGGCAGGCGGATGTGGTGTTCCTGGCCCTCCACGGCGAGTGCGGCGAGGATGGCCGGATTCAGGCCGCCTTCGATTTGATGGGGATTCCCTATACCGGCTCCGGCTATCGGGGCTCCGCCATTGCCATGGACAAGAGGCTGACCAAGGAGCTGATGCGGGTCCACGGCATCAAGACCCCGGATTGGCAGGTGTTCCGCGGGGATCAGGCGGACATCCCCGCGATGCTGGCCCAGATCAAAGTCCCCTGCGTGGTAAAGGTGCCCCGGGGCGGCTCCTCCCTGGGGGTTGAGATCGTCAAGAGGCAGGAGGAGCTGGAGCCCGCCCTGCGCAGCTGCCTGGCCATGGACTCCACCATCCTGGTGGAGGAGTATATAGAGGGCCGGGAATTTACCTGCGGCGTGCTGGAGGACAGGGCCCTGCCCTCTGTGGAGATCGCCACCACGGACTATAACTACGCGAATAAATACAACGGCCAGACGGTGGAGATCTGCCCGGGCCGCGTGCCCCCGGAGATCGAGCGGCGCATGGGAGACACCGCCCTGGCGGTTCACAGGATGCTGGGGCTTTCAACCTACTCCCGCAGCGACTTCATGGTCACGGACGGGGGAGAGGTCTACTGCCTGGAGTGCAATACCCTGCCCGGCATGACGGACACCAGCCTGGTGCCCCAGGAGGCCGCCGCAGTGGGGATCAGCTATGAGGAGCTTTGCCAGCGCATCGTTTTGGATGCCCTGCGGGGATAAGGAGGAACGCTTATGGAACCCATCACGGTAAGGGAACTGCTGCAGGCGGTCAACGGCACTCTGCTGGGGGACTTCCCGAATCTGGATATGACGGTGACACGGATTCAGCGGGACAGCCGTCTCATCCAGCCCGGGGATGTGTTCCTGCCCCTGGTGGGGGAGCGGCGGGACGGCCACACGTTTCTCCCCGGGGCCCTGGATGCCGGCGCCGCCGGAACCCTGACCATGAGGGAGCAGGAGCGCTATCTGCCCGGCAAGTTCTATATCCTGGTGAAGGACACCATGCTGGCCCTGGGGGATCTGGCCCGGTGGTATCGCGCCCGGTTCCAGATTCCCGTGATCGGCATTACGGGCTCCGCAGGCAAAACCACCGCCAAGGATATGATCGCCGCCGTCCTGGGGGAGAAGTTCCGGGTGCTGAAAACCCAGGAGAACTACAACAACAATCTGGGGATGCCGGAAACCATTCTGAACCTCACCCGCCAATACGACATGGCGGTGCTGGAAATGGGCATGAACCATTTCGGAGAGATCGACTATCTGACGAAAATCGCCAGGCCGGATGTGGCGGTCATTATCAACGTGGGCTACGCCCACATCGAAAACCTGGGCAGCCGGGAGGGAATCCTCCGGGCCAAGTGCGAGATTTTCCACGGGGTCGATGGGGCGCACGGCCTGGCTGTGCTGAACGGAGACGATGAGATGCTGGCCGGTGTGGAGCGCTATCCGGTTCCGGTGATCTGGTGCGGCGAGGGCGAGGGCTGCACCAGCCGGTGCCTTTCCATCCGTCCCCAGGGGGACGACGGAATGGCGATGGAGGCCGATGTCCTGGGGGAGCGGATGACGTTCTACATTCCCGCCGCAGGCAGGCACATGCTTTACTCCGTCCTGATGGCTGCCGCCATCGGGAAAACCTATGGGATGACGGCGGAGCAGATCGCCCGGGGCGTTGCCCACTTCGTGCCCTCCGGCAAGCGGATGCTGCGGATGCCCCGGCGGAACCGCATCACCCTCATCGACGACACCTATAACGCCAATCCGGCGGCGGTGAAGGCCGTATTGGAGATTTTGTCCTGCCGCCCGGAAAAGAAAAAGGTGGCCGTGCTGGGCGATATGTTTGAGCTGGGCAGCCAGGGCCCCGCCCTCCATGCGGAATGTGGCCGGTTCGCCGGGGAGCGGCGGATTGATGTGCTGATTGCGATTGGAGAATTGTCTCAGTACACCGCACAGGCCGCCCGGGAGGCCGGGGTGGCCAAGGTGCTGTGGTTCGCCGCCAAGGAGGAGGCGCTCCCCGCCCTGGCGGAGGAGATTACTCCGGACAGCGTGGTGCTGTTCAAAGCCTCCCACGGCATGAAATTCTCCGAGCTGGTGGCTTATGGGGCCTCCATCACCCGGAGCCTATGAATGAAAGGAAACCTCTGTGCCGCGCCCGGGGCCGGTGCGCCTTCCTGCGGCGACCCGTTATAACCGGGCAAGCCGCTCCCCAAAGGGGGGCAGCAGCACCCCTTTCTCCGTGATAATGCCGGTCAGCAGCTCATGGGGGGTTATATCAAAGGCGGGATTGCAGACCCGCACCCCCTCCGGGGCGGTCTGCACCCCCTGGAAGCGGGTGACCTCCCGGGGATCACGCTGCTCGATCACGATCCCGCCGCCATCCGGCAGGGATTTGTCAATGGTGGAGGAGGGCAGCGCCGTATAAAACGGGATTCCGTGGTGCTTTGCCAGAACCGCCACGGAATAGGTGCCGATTTTGTTGGCAAAGTCCCCGTTGACGGCCATGCGGTCACAGCCCACCACCACAAGGTCAATTTTTCCCCGGGCCATCAGGGAACCGGCCATGCTGTCGGTGATCAGGGTGGCCGGGATGCCGTCCTTCACCAGCTCATAGGCGGTGAGGCGGGCGCCCTGCAGCAGGGGGCGGGTTTCATCGCAATACACCATGTCAACCATGCCCCGGGCAAAGGCGGAGCGGATCACCCCCAGGGCGGTGCCATAGCCGCCGGTGGCCAGGGCGCCTGCGTTGCAGTGGGTTAAAATCCGGGCGTGCTCCGGCACCAGCGCCTCGCCGAAGCCGCCTATGGCCCGGCACATGGCGAGATCCTCCCGCTGGATGGCAGCGGCCTCCGCCTCCAGGCTTTCCGGCGTCCCTCCGGACCGCCAGAGGGCGGCCATCCGGTTCAGGGCCCAGGACAGGTTCACCGCTGTGGGGCGGCTGGCCTCCAGCGCGGCAGAGGCCCGGGCCATTTGCGCAAGGTAATCCGCCCGGCCTGAAAACTCCCTGGCGGCCAGGGCCATGGCGTAGGCGGCGGCGCAGCCGATGGCCGGCGCCCCCCGGACGACCATCCTGCGGATGGCGTCAACCACCGGGGGATACTCGGTATAGGCCAGCCAGACCTCCTCTCCGGGCAGGCGGGTCTGATCCAGCAGGAAAAGCCTGCCGGCTTCATAGCGGATCGCTTCCATTTCGTTTTCCTTCTTTCCGGCGCGGGGGCGCCTGGGATAGCATCATCTTAACACAGAATATTTCAGGAGTAAACCATGATCGACATTTCCGTAACCAACCTGGTCAAGTCCTTTGAGGTGGGAACCAACGTCCTGGACGGCTTGAGCTTCCAGATCAACCAGGGGGAGCGGGTGGGTTTACTGGGCAGGAACGGCGCCGGTAAGACCACCCTTTTCAAGATTTTGACCGGAGAATATGACTGCGATGAGGGGGAAATCTCCATTGCCGGCGGCAAGCGGGTGGGGCTGATTTCCCAGATCCCATCCTATCCGGCTGACTATCGGGTAGAGGACGTGCTGCTGGACGCCTTTCGGAATGTGCGGAAGCTGGAGGAGGAATTAAAGGGGCTGGCCGAGGAAATGGAGGCGGCCCCCCGGGATCAGTCCCTCCTCCGGCGGTATGACCGGGCAATGGCCGCGCTGGAGGCCGCCGGGGGCTATGGGGTGGAGACAGAGGTCAATAAAGTGGCCAACGGCCTGAGCATCACGGCGGAGCAGCGGGAGCAGCTATTCTCCCAGCTCTCCGGCGGGGAAAAGACCCGGGTCAACCTGGGTCGGCTGATCCTGGAGAACACGGATATCCTGCTGCTGGACGAGCCCACCAACCACCTGGACCTCCACGCCGTGGAGTGGCTGGAGGAATATCTGGCGGGCTTCAAGGGCACCGTCCTGGCCATCTCCCATGACCGCTATTTCCTGGATCAGGTGGTCAGCCGGGTGATCGAGATCGAAAACGGCAGGGCGGAGTTCTATTCCGGCAACTACACCTTCTATGTCATCGAGAAGGAGCGCCGCTATCAGGAGCGGCTGAAGCAGTATGAAAAGGAGCAGGCGAAGCTGGCCCAGCTGACCGAGGCGGCGGAGAAGCTGCACCTGTGGGCCTTTATGGGCAACGACAAGCTGCACAAGCGGGCCTTTTCCATGGAAAAGCGCATGGAGCGCCTCCGCCAAACGGAAAAGCCCACCCGGGCCAGGCAGTTGGAGGCACAGTTCCACACAAAAGAGTTCAACGGCGACGAGGTGTTTGCCGTTCATAACCTGTCAAAGTCCTTTGGCGGGCGGCAGCTTTTTTCCGAGGTAGAGCTGTCCGTTGTGGGCGGGGAGCGCATTGCCCTGCTCGGAGACAACGGTACGGGCAAGACCACCCTGATTCGGATTCTGCTGAAGGAGGAAACGCCGGACACCGGGCGGGTTCGCTTCGGCCCCCAGGTGAAGCGGGCCTACCTGCCCCAGATCATCCGGTTTGACCATCCGGAGCGCAGCCTGGTGGACACCATGATCTGGGAGCTGAATTGCTCGACCCAGTCCGCCCGGAACCGCCTGGCCGCTTTCCAGTTTACCGGCGAGGACGTGTTCAAGCCGGTTTCCACCCTCTCCGGCGGCGAGCTGTCCCGGCTGCGCCTGTGTATGCTGATGGACGACCAGATCAACCTGCTCATCCTGGACGAGCCCACCAACCACCTGGATGTGGCCAGCCGGGAGTGGATCGAGGGCGCGGTGGAGGCGTATGACGGCACCCTGCTCTTTGTCAGCCATGACCGCTATTTTATCGAGCGCTTCGCCACCCGTATCTGGGAGATTCGGGAGGGCCGGATCGTGGACTTCCGGGGCTCCTTCAAGCAGTACCGGGCGATGCTGGCCAGAGAGGAGCAGGAGGGCCGCCGGAGGGAGAAGCAGCCCGCCGGGGCGGAGAAAAAGCCCCGGCAGGAAAAGCCCCGGCGAACCGGCGGCGCCAAGCAGCTGGAAAAGGAACTGAATCAGGTGGAGCGGAGCATCGGAAAACTGGAGGAGCAGATCGCCCAACTGGATGAGGAGATAGAGGCCAACGCCCGGGACTATGTGAAGCTGGGCGAATGGATGGAGCGAAAAACCGCTGCGGAGGCGGAGCTTTCCGGCCTCTATGAGCGCTGGGAGGAGCTTTCCGGACGCCTGGAGGACGAGACATGAGCGGACGGGGGAAACGGGTGCGGCGCCCCCGCTGGACGGGAGGGCGCATGACGATTCTGATCCTTGGAATCCTGGCGCTCGGGGCGGGCCTTGGCCTGTACCTGTGGCGGGGGCGGCCCATGCTGTACGGCTTGATCGTGGGCTGCGGCGCGGCGGTATGGTGCCTGCTCTGGGCGCTCTTTCCCAGCCGGGGGCTGCGGGGCGTCCTGGTTGGCCTGGCGGCGGCGGCCCTCCTGGGCTTCGGCGCCCTGGAGGGGGTGATCCTCTCCCGGCAGGAGGGGAGCATCGCAGGCACGCCGGACGCTATGATTATACCGGGGGCCGCAGTCTGGGAAACCGGGCCGTCCCCCATGCTGACAGCCCGGCTGGATTCCGCCCTGGACTATTGGAGCCGGAACCCGGAGATGATGATCGTGGTTTCCGGCGGCCAGGGCAGCGGCGAGCCGGAGAGCGAGGCCGACGCCATGGCGGAGTATCTGATCGCCCGGGGGGTGCCGGAGGCCCGGATTCTCCGGGAGGATCAGGCGGCCAACACCCTGGAGAATCTCAGGTTTTCCGCCGCCCTGCTGGAGGAGAACGGGATCTCGGCCCGGAACCTCCTGGTGGTTTCCAACGGATTCCACCTGTGCCGGGTGGAACTGCTGGCCCGCAGGCTGGGGCTTGAGGTCTCCACCCTGCCCGCGCCCACCCCCGGCTCGGCGGCAGTGAAGGTTTATTTTTACGCCCGGGAAACCCTGGGATTGGTGAAATCCTGGGCTTTTGACCGGTAAAAGGAGTTGAATTTTTTGCGGGAGGAACAACTGAGCGCCCTGATTTTGAAATACAGTGAATTATCGGCCCGGCTGAACCAGCCGGAAACCTACAACGACCCCGCTCTGGTGGCCCGGCTGAACCGGGAGCAGGCGGAGCTGGCCCCCATTGTGGAGACCTGCCGCCAGATAGAGGAGGCCCGCCGCCGCCAGGCTGAGGCGGAGGACCTTCTCCATGAGGAGGATGAGGAACTGCGGGCCCTGGCCCAGGAGGAGTATCGGGAGAGCAAAGGGGCCGTGGAGGAGCTGGAGCAAAAGCTGCGGCTTCTCCTGCTGCCCGGGGACCCCAATGACCGGAAGAGCGTGGTGGTGGAGATCCGCGCCGGAGTGGGGGGCGAGGAGGCGGCATTGTTTGCCCACTCCCTCCACCGTATGTACACCATGTACGGCGACAGGCGGGGCTGGAAGCAGGACGTCACCAGCCTGAACGAAACGGAACTGGGGGGCGTCAAGGAGATCTCCTTCCTGCTGGAGGGGGAAGGGGCCTATGCCCGGATGAAGTTTGAGTCCGGCGTCCACCGGGTGCAGCGGGTGCCGGAGACGGAGTCCGGAGGCCGGGTCCACACCTCCACTGCGACTGTGGCGGTGCTGCCGGAGATGGAGGAGGTGGATGTCCATCTGAATCCCGAGGATGTGGAGATGCAGGTGTTCCGCTCCTCCGGCGCCGGGGGACAGCATATCAACAAGACGTCCTCCGCAGTCCGGCTGATACACAGGCCCACGGGCACCGTTGTGGAGTGCCAGCAGGAGAGAAGCCAGTTTGAAAACCGGGCCAAGGCCATGCGGGTGCTGGCCTCCAAGCTCTATGAGGCGGAGCAGGAGCGGATCAGCTCCGCCTATACCGCCCAGCGGCGCAGTCAGGTGGGCTCCGGTATGCGCAACGAGCGAATCCGCACCTATAACTTTCCCCAGGGGAGGGTGACGGATCACCGGATCGGGCTGACCCTGTATAAAATCAACTCCATCCTGGACGGGAATTTAGACGAACTGATTGACGCCCTGACCGCAGCGGACAACGCGGAGCGGCTGAGACAGCAGACAGAACAGTAAAAGGTGACGAGCTTGAACACAGAGTATTTGACCACCCGGGATGTGGAACGGGGGGCGGAGATCATCCGGAGCGGCGGCCTGCTGGCCATCCCCACGGAAACGGTTTACGGCCTGGGGGCCAACGGGCTGGATGAGGCCGCCGTGGGCCGGATCTTCAAGGCCAAGGGCAGGCCCCAGGACAACCCCCTGATCCTCCATATTCCGGACAGCAGCTGGCTTGCGCGCTATTGCCGGGATATTCCGGAGGCCGCCTACACCCTGGCGGCGGCCTTCTGGCCCGGCCCGCTGACCATGATCTTAAACGCAAAGGACAACGTCCCCCGGGTGACCACCGGGGGACTGAATACGGTGGGGATGCGCTGCCCCCAGCACCCAGCCACCCGGGCGGTGATCCGCCTGGCGGATGTGCCCATTTCTGCCCCCTCCGCCAACACCTCCGGCCGCCCAAGCTGCACCACGGCGGCGGACGTCCTGGAGGACATGGACGGGAAAATTGAGGGGATCATGGACGGCGGCCCCTGCGCCGTGGGAGTGGAATCCACCATCCTTGACCTGACGGTCAGCCCGCCCCGGCTGCTTCGCCCGGGGGGCTTGCCCCTGGAGGAGATCGAGGAGGTTCTTGGGATGAAAATCCCCCTGGACAGGGCAGTGACCCGGCAGATGGAGCCGGGGGAGCGGCCCCGGGCCCCGGGCATGGCCTACCGCCACTACGCGCCCCGGGCGCCGGTGACGGTTGTGGAGGGGGACCCTAAGCTGGGGGCGGAGTTTATCCGCCGCCGCTGCACGCCCGCCACCGGGGTTATCTGCTTCCGGGAGTATGCCGGGCTGTTTCAGGGGCTGGAGGTTCAGATCCTGGGCAGCGTTGCGAATAAGCCCCAGCAGGCCCGGAACGTGTTTGACGCCCTGCGCCATTTTGACAGCACAGACGTGACCCAGATCTATGCCCAGTGCCCGGATGCCGCCGGGCTGGGCCTTGCCATCGGGAACCGGATCAAAAAGGCGGCCGGGTTCCGCACGATTCTGATTACGGGGGAGAGAGACATGAAGCTGATTGGAATTACCGGGCCCACCGGCGCGGGAAAGACCACCGCGCTGCGGCAGCTCACCGCCCTGGGGGCGGAGCTGATAGACTGCGACGCGGTTTACCATGAGCTGCTGGAGCACAGCAGGGAGATGAATGAGGCCCTGGAAAGGCACTTTCCCGCCGCCTATGTGGACGGAAAGCTGGATCGAAGGCGGCTGGGCGATGTGGTGTTCCGGGACAAGGTGGCGTTGGCCCAACTGTCGGAGCTTACGCTCCCTTACATCAACGAGGAGATCAACCGCCGCGTGGAGGCCGCCCGGGACGCGGGGCTGCCCGGCGTGGGGGTGGACGCCATCAATCTGATCGGCAGCGGCATAGAAAAGCGCTGTGACGCCACCGTGGCCATTGTGGCCCCGGCGGAGTTCCGGGTGAAGCGCATTATGGCCCGGGACGGCATCAGCGAGGAATACGCATGGAACAGGATCATGTCCCAGCAGCCCAATTCGTACTTTGAGGCTAACTGTGACTATGTTCTGGATAACAACGGCACCGCCGGGGAATTTTCTGCCAAGGCCCGGGCGCTGTTCACCGCCCTTCTGGGGCAAAACTGAAAACAAGGAGAGAAAGAAACATGGAAGAAAAAAACACCCAGGCAGAGCAGCTGCGCAAGGAGCTGCTCTATCAAAAGACCAACGGCTTTGACCGGATCTCCGCCGAGGAGCGGGCGGAGCTTCATCGCTACTGCGAGGGCTATAAAAAGTTCCTGAACGAGGGCAAGACCGAGCGGGATGCGGTGGCTGCGGCCATCGCCATTGCCGAGAGCTACGGCTTCCGCCCCTATACCCGGGGGAGGAAGCTGAACCCCGGGGACAAGGTTTACAGGAACAACCGGGGAAAGTCCCTGATGCTGGCCGTGATCGGCACGGAGAGCCTTTCCAACGGGGCCTATATCGGCGCCGCCCATATCGACTCCCCCCGGCTGGATCTGAAGCCCAGCCCCCTCTATGAGCAGGATGAGTTTGCCCTGTTCAAAACCCACTATTACGGCGGTATCCGTATGCACCAATGGGTGACGGTGCCCCTGGAGCTCCGGGGGGTTGTGGTGCGCAGGGACGGCACCGCTGTGCAGGTGCGGATCGGCCAGGATCCCCGGGAGCCCGCCCTGCTGATTACCGACCTGCTGCCTCATCTGGCGGACGAGCAGGCCAAGAAGCCCCTGTACAAGGCTTTCTCCGGGGAGGGGCTGAACCTGCTGATTGGCAGCGAGCCGATCCCGGGGGCCCAGGGGGATGACCGGGTCAAGCTGAATATTATGCGGCTGCTGAATGAAAAGTACGGCATTGTGGAGGAGGACTTTATTTCCGCCGAGCTAGAGGCTGTGCCCGCCTATCCCGCCCGGGACGTGGGGCTGGATTGCTCCATGGTGGGGGGCTACGGTCAGGATGACCGGGTCTGCGCCTACGGAGCTCTGATGGGCCTTGTGAAGGCGGAGGGCTGCAAAAAGACCGCCGTCACCGTGCTGGCGGATAAGGAGGAGATCGGCTCCACCGGGATCTCCGGCATGAAGTCCTGGGCCTTTGACAGCTTTATGTCCGACCTGTGCGAAAGCCAGGGGGTTGGCCTTGGGGAGTGCTACGAGAACTCTCTGTGCCTTTCTGCGGATGTGAATGCCGCCTATGACCCCAATTTTCCGGAGGTCTTTGAGAAGCGCAACAGCGCCCTGGTCAATTACGGCATCGGCTTCTCCAAGTACACCGGTTCCGGCGGCAAGTATGAAAGCAACGACGCCTCTGCGGAGGTGGTGGGCTGGGTCCGCCGCCTGATGGAGGAAAAGGGCGTGATTTGGCAGATGGCCGAGCTGGGCAAGGTGGACGCAGGCGGCGGCGGCACCGTGGCCTGCTATATGGGGGACCGCAATATCGCCACCATGGATGCCGGTGTGCCGGTGCTGGCCATGCACGCGCCCTTTGAGGTCACCGGCAAGCTGGACTGCTATATGTGCTACCGGGGCATGAAGGCCCTGTTTGAGGCATAAGGAACCTCTGAATCAATCGCCTGCGGCGGGGCGGCGGCCCTTTTCCGCAGAACGGAACCCCGCCGGAGGGGGATGATCCTCTTCCGGCGGGGTTTGATTTATGGACGCATATCTTTCAAAAGCTGCACGGCGTCTCCGCCGTGCAGCTTGGCCAGGAGCGCAGATTAGAGGTGCTGGGGGTAGATGCGCCGTTCGCCCATTTGGAGACCGCCTGTCGGCTGACCCCGAGGAATTCGGCGGCAAACTTCCGGGTCATATTGCAGGCGGTGCGGCACTGCTTAAATTAAGGGGCCGCCCTTTCTGTTGCGTCTATTGCGGAGGGTTCCGCCTTACGGGAGAATTTCTTCTGGTATTCCAGGATGCGGAGGGAGAGGATGTAGGCAAAAATCTCGTTGCCGTCCTCCAGATCGGTGTTCATCAGTTCCATGCACTTATTGATGCGATAGCGGACGGTGTTCCGATGGATATAAAGCAGGTCGGCTGCCTTGGCCAGGCTCTTGGCCTGCTCCAAATAGACCTGCAGGGTGACGCATAGATCCGTGTTGTGGGCCGCGTCATACTCCCCTAGTTTTTGAATTTTATGGTGGCAGTACCTCGGCAGTTCCTCCCGGGGAATGCTTTGGAACAGGAGAAAAGAGGACAGGTTGTCATACAGGCAATAGGGAGTGCGCTCCCGGGCCAGCTTCAGGCCCACCTCCAGGCCATCTCTGGCCTGCCGGTAGTATTCCCGCAGTTGGGCCAGGTTGGAAACCCGGCGGCTGACTCCGGCCATGAGATCCTCCCGCCGCATCAGCTCCGTCAGATGAACCTCCTGCTCATCCCAGTCCGTAATGTCATGGTCGCTGCCGTAGACGGAGACCAGAGTGGAATTATACAGAAAGGTGCGGCAGCAGTCCAGCCGATGAAACTGATCCAGTAATTGGGAAATCGTTCGAGGGTTTGCGTCCAGGGAGCGGTGGCGGGCGCAGATGGTCAGCACATACAGATATTCAGGCTCCTCGAAGTTCAACACCCGCAGGCGCTTTTTCACCTGCTCCCGGCTATAGGACGCCCCTTCTAGGATCTGGATCAGGTAGTTTTCCGCCGTTTTGCTATTGCCGGACATAAAATAACTCTCTTTTTCAATCAGCGGCAGCAGAAAGGATGAGATCAGGTCAATCAGATCCGCGTCATGCCCGTCAAAGGGCCGCATATATGCGGTGACTACCATAACGCCCACCGGAGTTCCTTGGCTCGTAAGGGTTTTAATAAGCCTGGGATAGGGGAGATCGCCGTCGTCCACCAGAACAGGGCGCTGGGCGCCGGTAGAACGCTCGTGAACGATGCTTACCTCCCGATCCTGCGCCAGGGTGTTCTTATCCAGTACGGCGCCCACAACGATGGCCTGCCAATGGGGATCCGGGATTTCAACGCAGCGGGTATAGGCCAGAATGGTATGGGCCATGTCGCTGACAAATACCGGATTCCCGATGATGCGGTAGGTGATGTCGCATAGTTGCTGGAGGCTGCTCGCGTGGGGGAGCTGGCAAATCTGCGTAATATAGTTGTTGTTATCCATGACAGATCACTCCGGGAGAGGGGAAGATACCCCTATTTTAGCGTATCTGTCGAAAAAAGGCAAGCAAATGCTAAGAAACCGCTGAATCAATCATCTGCGACCGGACGGCATCTCTTGCCGATTGAATCAGAACTTTCCTAATCCCCTGCGGCGGAAGTTCCTGCGATAAAGCCGGAGGAAAGGGCCCAGGACATATCATTGAGCACCTGTTTTTTCACCCGATCCATCACAATATGCCGGCCATTGGCAAAGTCGCCGGTGACATACAGCCCCTCCACCGGGGAGCCATCGGGACGCAGGGCCTGCATCTTTTCGTTGACGGTCACGCCGCCAAAGGCACCATCGGTGGACAGCTTGCAGCCTACAGCGTAAAAAGGCGCCTCCTTTAGGGCCAGCAGCTTTTGAGGCTCCCGGAAGTAGTTCCAGTCAACCCCCTCTGCGCAGGAGGCGTTGTACTCCTCCACCGTGGCCCGCAGCGCCTCCGGGTTCAGCCCCAGTTGAACCGCCAGCCCCTCCAGCGTACCGGCGCGGCCTACCTCCCGGCTGCCCTTTTCCAGTTTCTCGGTGAACCAGCCGTCCACCACCTCCAGCGGGGGCAGCGCGGGGATGCCAAAGGGATCGGTATCCTGGTGCTCCCCGGCGCCCTGGGAGTCATCGATGACCTGCTGCAAGGTGTTTTTGGAGAAGAGGAAATAGCTGCGGCCCTTGGGCTGCCGCAACAGCACGTGGCCGGTATCAAAGGGATCCATGCGGGGGGCCATGGGCTCCGCCACAAAGCGCTTGGCGTTCAGATTCACCAGGATGCCATAATCCGTATGGGTCAAGGCGTCAAAAGGAGATGTCTCGGTGAAGCTGCAAATGGGCCCCATCACCCGCAGACAGAACTTGCTCCAATCAAGATCGGCGCCCACCCGCTCCGCGATTTTCAGGCCATCGCCCCGGTAGTTGGGGTTCTGGTGGGCGTTGGGCAGCACATCGGCCTCCAGGAATTCGGGATACACCTTGGCCAGCACCGCTTTGTCCTTGATCCAGGTGCTGCAGGACAAAATACAGGTCTTGCAGTTGAATTTTACAGTTCCCTCCGGTGTCTGGGCCAGGATTGCGGCAATCCGCCCGTCCTCCACCTCGGCGTCCACCGCCCGATGGCTGGTCAGCACCTCGATGCCCCGGGCCTCGCATTCCCGTAGCATGGTGTTCACGATAAAGCGGCCGGAGCCGTTGTGGAATTTGTCGATCTGGGGACCGGGCTGACCGTGAACCGGAATATCAAAGACATAGGGCCGGGGTTCGTATTGAGACTGCACCTCGGGAAGCTCTTTTTCATAGTACCAGTCGAAAAATTCTCCGGTGCCCAGCACTGCTCGGGCCACCAGCTTGTGGTTCAGCTTCCACAGGGTCAAATCCATGCCTTTTCGGATAAAATCGTTGGACTGGTCGGGAATCCCCCGCTCCGCCTGCCACTTGCTGCGGAATGTGCGCATAGTGGAGGCAAAGAGCATACCGCCGCCGGGGGCCTTGCCGCTCTCCAGCACCGTTACCTTTTTGCCGCTGAGCTCCTTGGCCCGCACTGCGGCCACCAGGCCGCTGCCGCCGCCGCCGACCACCAAAATATCACAGGTCTGTTCTTTCATAGAAACTGTCTCCTTTCTTATAAACCGTTGCCGAAGCGGTAATATGATTTCGTATGACTGTCACATTGTTCAGAACTTCCTTAGCATCGTCTGTATTATTTCCTGAATCTGCTCCCGGCAGGCCGCGTAAACGGTGCCGTGAGTGCCGCCGCCGGAGATTTTCGCTTTCTCCCCGGGATAGGCATTCTCCGCCGCTTCGCTCCATTCGGGCAGAATGTAGTCATCCTCTTGTGCAGTCAGAAAGAGTACCGGAGAGGTGCAGCTGCTTCCCTCCAGCGCCTTCACCAGACTGGTGTCGGACACCTGGTAGCCCGCATCGCCGTGGTTCAATTTGAACTCGATGCTGGTGAGAAAAGGAAAGGCGGGCACAGTGAACCAGTGGAAGATGTTCCGGGAGGCTAGTTCGTGCAGGGAACCATAGGCGCTCTCCGCCACGATCAGCGCCACTCGCTCTCCCAGCAGGCCGCTGGCTTCGGCAAACAGCGCGGTGTTTGCGCCGGTGCCCTCACCCCACAGCAGGAAGCGCTGGCTGCCCAACGTGTCCTCGGCCCAATCCAGCCAGCAGGCGAGGTCATACTGCTCATAATAGCCGTAGCTGAACACCTGGCCACCACTGCCGCCGTGGGTGCGGGGGTCAATCAGCAGCAGGTTATATCCCAGCTCCCCGGAGAGCCAGGCGCCCGGCAGAAAGTCGGAGGTGCCATCCTGGTCAAACCGGGGAATGTAGACCACAGTGGTGTCGCTCCCCTCGTTATACAGATACCCGTGGAGGTTGACCCCGTCCCGGGCGGTGATATCCACCTGGTCGCAAAGCCGGGAGGAGGTGTACAGATCCCACTGCTTTTCCAGCACCAGCTGAACCTCCGCTTCCTCATCGGTCAGTTCCAGACCGCGCATATTGGCGGCGGCGCTGGACACCGCCGCGCCGTGGTTGACAAAGGTGTCGTAATACCCCACGGTGATGGCGTAAATCCACCGCCCCGCAAAAATCAGCAGCAGGGCCACGGCGGTGAACACAAAGATGATAGTGGAGTGCCTGGCCACATTCCTGCGCGCTTTTTTGGCCTCCTCAGTGTTCCCTGCTGCGGCATCAGGCTTGGCAGCCGCGTGGCTTGGCTTGCGGTTTTCCACCCTCTGGGTGGATTTCTTCTTCTTTTTGCTCATCTGGCCATCCCTCTCTCGTCAGCCTGTTGCCAGCAGCATCCCAAAGCTGTTGTAGTCCACCGTATAGTCGGCCGCCACCGCCTGGGTTTCCTGGGCCTCCAATGCTTTGCCGTTCAGTTCCGCAACGGCGTCCCGCTCCACGCCGGAATTTCCCAGGCCGTCTAGCACCGCGAAATAGGCAATGCCGGTTTCGGTATCTACTACCGAAATGGTGTCTCCGGCGACCAGAGCGTCCTGATCCGTCAGGCACCAGTTTGCCAATACCTGGGGAAGGCTGGAGAACGTGCCCACCGCCACCACGCCCTGGGCATCCCCCAGCGCGCAGGTGGAAAAGGCGGACTGAAGCTGCTCAAAGCCGACGCCAGACTGATAGCGCTCCGCCAGCAAACCCAGCTTTCGCTCCAAGGCATCCAGTTGGGCTTCGCCCACCTCGCCAGTTTCCCGGTCAGGCAGGGCCTCCAAAGTGATAACACTTAGCCGCACCGACTGATAGTCCGCCCCCTGCTGTCCGGTCAGCAGCTGATCCAATTCGGTTTGGTCGGGTTCCATGGCCTCCAGCAGATGAGATTTGTAGGCGCTGGCTCGAACCTGGTTGGTGAGGTGTTCGGTATAGAGTTCCTCCGTCATGCCGGAGCCGTAATAGGAGATGTAGTAATTCTTCGCGCTGAGATTATAGGAGGTGTAAAACGCTTCGTTCTCCGCCAGCTTATCCGCCACCGGCGCCAACTCCTCCTCGGAGAATTGATATCCGTCAGCCTCGGCCAGGTCACAGTAATACGCGGTTTCGGACAGATTAGCCTCGGCCTGCGCCTGGAAAAATTCTTTCCAGGTCGTGTCGGCATCATAATACTGTTTGCTGTCCTCCACCTCGGGATCGTAGCCCAGCTCATCCAACCGGAGCTCATTCTCCTCTAAAAAGTCATTATAGCAGTCAAAATAATAGTAATTGTAGTCCACCACCTTATAGGACTTGCCGTGGACGGTGGCGGCGGTGACCCAGCGCTGCAAATAACCGGAGTTCAATAGAATAATCAGCAGCACGATGGGAACCAAAACAATGTAAACGGCTCTAAGAGCCGGAGGTGTGTTGTTTTTCACAGGGGTCCCTCCTCTATCCGGACTGAGAAAACTCTGAATCAAGCGCCGATGGCGCGTTTCAATCTATTATACAATAAAAACAGGCGCAGCGCATGAAAAAAGATTGAATTTACTGTGAAGCGGAGATTTCACAGTAAAAGCAAAGGGGCTGCCTGCGCAGGCAGCCCCTCCGGTTGTGTTGGGGGGAGAGATGAGCGGTCTGCTTACACGCCGTAGAAAATAATGCAGCAGATGCAGCAGAACACGGAGAAGATGACCGGGAACACCACGGTGGTGATGAACAGCTCCTTGTAAGCCTGCTTGTGGGTAAGGCCGAACACACCCAAGGTGTTTGCGACGGACTGCGCGTGAGGCAGGGAGTCGAAGGTCTGGGTTGTGCAGAGCAGCAGACGGCGAAGCGCGCCGGCGTTGACGCCCATGTCCAAATAGGACTGGCCAAACAGAGGCAGCCAGATCATCATAGCGGTGATACCATCGGTGCACAGGGCAGCGATGACGGCCACAGACAGCATGGCGGTAATGTAGGGGTTCAGGTTCAGCGTCAGGATTGCGTCCTGAATGGGCGAGATGCAGGCGGCGGAGGTGATGACCTTTCCGAAGCCGTACACGCAGCCCGCCAGCAGCAGGAAGCCCCACATACCGGTGCAGCCCTGGGACAGGATACGGGCGAAACCGATCTTCTTGCAGCGTTTAAACTGCATGGCGACCAGAACGGCGCAGCCGGCCAGCTGGGCCAGCGCCACAAGCTGGGTGGACCAGGTGGTATAGGTGTCGTTCATGTAAGTGATCCGGCTCAGCACGATGGCGGCAACCACAACCACTGCCAGAGGAATGACGGAGGAAGCAAAGCTGGGCAGCTCCTCTTCTTTCAGATCCAGATCCGCAACCGCCTCACCGTCATAGCCCTCGCCATTGTCCCGGGCTTTCTTGACCAGACGGGTTTGATAGATCAGGAACAGAACAATGCCGACAATCCCCGTTGCGATAGAAAGGATGGGGGCATCGTACAGGGTGGTGCCCAAGAACATATTGGGCAGGGAACCGGGCACGTTGGGCACAGGCATACAGAAGTTGATGGCGGGGGCGATGCCCTGGGCGGCGATCATACCCACCTTGCGGGGCAGGTTGGCAGACTGCATCAGGGGAGCGGCGATCACCACAACCACAAAGATGAAGGTGCCAACGCCGGCCAGCATCAGAATGATGGAGGTGGCGGAAATCGCCATCCATGCCCGATCCTTGCCAAGCCACTTGACCATCTTGTTGCCCACGGCGCGGGAACAACCTGTTTCGTCCATCAGAAAGCCCAGCAGTCCGGAGATGGTGAACACGAAGAACATCATCTGAACCAGCTCCGCAACACCGGCGGGGAATACCTCAAAGATGGAAGTGTAGAAAGAATTGGTGGATCCAAACGCCGCAATCAAAGCGGAAATCAGGGCTGCAATACCGGTGTGGACATTCTTATAACACAGAATGATAAACACGGCAATGGCCAGAATGACAAACAGACCAGACAACCATACGTTTGTAATCAATCAAATGACCTCCTTTTTTCTTTTCTCAAACACAATTATAACTCTACCGCGCCGCAGTCCGCCCCCCAGTCGTGCCGCATTCTGCGCAGAAAGTCAAATTATGCATAAATTATATCATTTGTAAAGATTTCCGTCTATGTATTTAACGCAACAAAAAAAGGGCTGTTTTGTGCTCGGAGAACATAGGATCATGACCGTGGTGCTGAGAGCATATAAAAATCTCCATTTTTCAACTGGGAGCATAATTACAAATCGGTGTCCGGCTTGTTATAATACATATTAAAGTGTCATGTTGTCGCTTAAAATGAGGAAAGCCCTGATGAAACCGGCAGGGGCGGCGGAAAGGGCTCACCGTCCGGCCCTGGGGGATTGATTCCGGGGGTTCCTGAGCGTTTGGCTTATCAAGCCAGTGAACAGAGACTGAGGAGGGTTTATTGTATGTACCAGATCAACCAGGCGAATTGTGTCTGCTGCCACAACTGCGCCTCCGAGTGTCCGATGCAGGCCATCAGCTACGTCGGCACCAAGTATCAGATCGACCAGGACAGGTGCGTGGAATGCGGCCTGTGCGCGAAGGTCTGCCACACTTGCTCCATTCAGGATGTGGATCATCCCAGGGCGGTGGCGCCCCACGAGCCTGTGGAAAAGACTGCGGATGTGGTGGTCTGCGGCGGCGGCACCGGGCTGATTGCGGCAGTCCGGGCGGCGCAGCTGGGCAAAAAGGTCATTCTGGTGGAGAAAGCAGAGAAGCTGGGCGGAAACACCGACTATGCCCACGCTTTTTTCCCCGTGTTCACTAAGTGGCATGAGGAAGCCGGGATGCCGGACTGCCGGGAGCAGGCAATCCAATATTACCTTCAGGCCACCGATCATGTGATTGAGGAGGACATCCTGCGCACCGCCGTTTACGGCGCGGGGGATTTCTTCGATTGGCTCTGTGAGTTTGGCACCGCCCATCAGGTCTATCATCTGGTGAACCTGGGGGACGCAGACGCCCACGGCCCCATCTATGGCCCGGGCCTGCTGGACTTCCCGAATCGCATTGTGGACAATCTGAACTGCCGTGATGACGCCATCGGCCCCGGCTGGGGCGGCACCTATGTGAAGTACACGATGCTGGAGGCCATTGAAAAGCAGAAGCTAAATGTGGAGATCCTGGTGGGCACGGCCGCCCGGCACCTGGTGCTGGACGGCAAGGGGGCCGTTGCCGGGCTGATCTGCGAGGATGGCGGCGGCGAGGTTCGCATCTCCTGCAAGGGTGTGGTGCTAGCCACCGGCGGCTTCGGCAAGAGCGATGAAAAGCTGCGGGAGTTTGCTCCCGAGTTCTTCGATGGCGATGTGGAGCCCCATCGCTTCTCCGTTCCCACCGACACGGGTGACAGCATTGATATGCTGCGGGAGCTCGGCGTGGAGCCCAATCCCCAGCGGATGTTTATTTCCATGTTTGGCCCCAAGCACCATCCCTTCAGCAATGTGCTGGCGGATCTAGCCTTGAGCCCCGAGGTTCCCCAATTCAACTGCGAGGGTAGGCGCTGGGTGGATGAGAGTGTGGGGCTCCATGGCATGACTCCCATCCTGGTGCGGCAGCCGAGGCCCTTCTCCTGGGCCATCACCAGCCGCAGCGAGTACCAGCGGATTGCAAACCAGACCATCAGCAATCCCGCTTTCGCATCCAAGGCGTATCTGTATCAGACCTGGGAGGCGGATATCGAGGAGGAGGCGGCTCTGCCCGTTAATCCCCCCGTCCGGGTGGCGGACACGCTGGAGGGCGTTGCCCAAGCCTGCGGCCTTCCGGTGGAAAACTTCCTGGAAAGCGTTCGTATTTATAACGCGGCCTGCTCCTCCGGGGAGGACAGGGAGTTCGGCAAGCCCGCCGCCTTTCTTCGCCCCATTCCCAGCGAAGGTCCCTATTATGCCATCTACGGCGCCCGCTTCTCCGAGGCATCCATGGGTGGAGTGACCGTCAACGGAAACTGCGAAGTCGTTCGCAACGACGGTTCCCCCATTCCCGGCCTGTATTCCGGCGGCGACTGCACCTCTGCCATGCACCGGAAGGGCAAGCTGGCGGTGATCTCCGAACTGACCTGGGGGGTCGCCTCCAACTTCACCTGCGGCAACAATGTCTCCGCCTATCTTGATTGTCTGTGAGAAAGGAGCTGCAATTCATGTATTTGCCTGATAATACAGTATTTAAGCCGGTAGAAAATCCCAATATGGCTCCTGAACGGACTGCCAACCAGAGGCTGCCCATGGAGCGGCGCCTTGCCACCTTTGAGCCGGTGGAAAAGACCTACACTGAGGAAGAAGCCCTGCTGGAGGCGCGGCGCTGCCTGAAATGTCCCACCCACTGGTGTCAGAAAGCCTGTCCCGCAGGCAACGATGTCACCAATTTCATCGCCAGGGTTCGCGCCGGCGATTATGAGGGCGCATACCGGATCATCACCGCCACCTCTACCTTACCGGAGGTCTGCTCCCGAGTCTGTCCCCAGGAGAAGCAGTGCCAGTCCGACTGCACCCGGGGCATCAACACGCAGGCTGTTGGTATCGGCCGTCTGGAGCGCTTCGTGGTGGAGCAGCACTACCGGAGTGGTGACGCTTCCGCCTCTGCGGAACCCACCGGTAAGTCCGTTGCTGTGGTGGGCTCCGGCCCCGCCGGCCTGTCCGCCGCCCAGCGCCTGGCAGATCTGGGGCATTCTGTCACCGTCTACGAACGCAGTGACCGTGTGGGCGGCCTGATGGAGTACGGAATTCCCAACATGAAGCTGGAAAAAGGGGTTCTGGAGCGCAAGATCGCTGCTATGGAGGCCCAGGGCGTCACCTTTAAGACCAACCTTGCCGTGGGCAGAGACATTTCCGCCCAGGAACTGAAGGCAAGCTATGACGCGGTTATCCTCGCCGTGGGTACGGGCAATGCCCGCAGCCTGAAACTGGAGGGGGCTGAGGGGGTCGGCGGCATCCACTTTGCCGTGGATTTCCTGAAAGCCAATACCAAGAGCCTGTTGGATTCCGGTTTGACCGATGGCAAGAATATCTCCGCCAAGGGCAAGGACGTGGTAATCATTGGCGGCGGCGACACCGGCAATGACTGCGTAGGCACCTCCATCCGCCACGGCTGCGCTTCTGTCACTCAGATTGAAATGCTGCCCAAGGTGCCCAATCGGGAGATCATCTATCGTCCTTTTCCTGTCCGCGCCAAGGAGACCAAACTGGACACCAGTCAGGAGGAGTGCCTGGTTGTGTTCGGCGCGGATCCCCACCGCTATCAGACCACGGTTAAGGCTGTCCAGGCAGACGAGGCTGGAACGATTCAAGCTGTCACCACGGTGAAGCTTGAGGCAGTGTACGATGGCTATCGCCTGTCCCTGGCGGAGATTCCCGGCTCCGAGGAGATCCTTCCCTGCCAGCTGCTGATTATCGCGGCAGGTTTCATCGGGCCCGAGGGCGGGCTGGCCCGGGATTTCGGCCTTGAAACCACGGCCAGAAGCAACTACGCCGGGCGGAATTACGCCGCCGGGCCGGAGAAAGTCTTTGTCTGCGGCGACTGCCGTACCGGCCAGTCCCTGGTGGTCAAGGCCATGGTGGACGGACGGGACTGCGCCAACGCGGTTGATGATTACCTGAAAGCCCGGGGATAAAATCCGAAAATTGAACGCTGTGACCAAAGCCCCCGCCGGATTTTGAACCGCTCCCCGTCAAGTAGACAGAGAAATAATTAAAAGAAAGTTCACAGCGCTGCGGCGCTGTGGCAACCGCAGATTCCGGTTGGGTGCAAAGGTATCCAACTGGAATTTACGGTTTTATGCAGCTAAATACAGGTTGTGCTTCTCCGTTGGCGTGAGAACGCCGAGGTTGCGCTGGACACGTCTATTGTTGTAATAAAGGGAGCCTTTATGATTTCCCTTGCAGCTATGCCCTTGCCGATATGAAGGGAAAAAGGTTCGGTTTCGCACACTTCCCATAAACACATAACGGGAGTATAGCTTTTCGGTTCATCCGATGGCTGTACTCCCGCTCTTTTATATTATGTGTAAGGTACACCTGACACGCAAAATAAAGGAGGAGTGCGGTTTGATAAATAAAGTAAAAGAGCTGCGGGAAACTTCGGGTTTAACGCAAAAGGAGCTGGGCGAGAAAGTCGGCGTTTCCCGTCAAGCAATAAATGCGATTGAAACAGGAAAATTTGATCCGTCTATCTGGCTGGCGTATGATCTGGCAAAGTATTTCGGTTCCAGTATTGAAGAACTTTTTGACCTTGAAGGGAATGTAAGAAAATGAAAATTTTGAGGAAACCGTCTTCTGTTTTACAGGAGTTGAAATCTACGTGAACATTATACACATTCACCCAGTTACGGAGTTGCATTGTGTTTTGTATGAGGTTTTTTGCACACTGTCTGCAAACTGCTTCTTCCGTTCAAATATTCGATGACTGCCGCCGTTTTCGTGTCAACGGTATGGTGCCGGTTTCTCTTTTGAGTAAAGCCTTCTATTCCGTGATTCTCGTAAATCCCTATCCAACTTCTTATGGTCTGGCGATCTACTCCGTCTGCCTGTGCTGCCTCACTTATGCGGACCTTTTGTCCCAGGTATTCCCGAACGATCTTCACTTTTTCTTCTGCTGCTATCTTTTGCTTTTGCGGCATAACAATGCGCCCCCTATTTTAACAGTGCTTTTTATTCTTTTACTGTCTCTCATAAAGGGAGTATATCAAAACACCGGGGGCTTTGAGCTCTTACGCAAAAGGGAAGGGAACCTCTGTGGTGTAAATAGGGAAGCTCCGAATCAATCGCTTTCGCCGGTTGAATCGGGGTTTTCTTCACGCATACCTTCTCCGGAAAGGCTCCTGTGAGGAACCAAAAAACGGGGCGTTGACTTATGGAAAAAACTGTGCTATGATGCGGTATCCCCGATAGAACCGGCAGGGGGGATTCTGATTGAGGAGTGAGCGCGATGATCTATGTAGACAATGCGGCGAC
>CAYSNK010000009.1:0-24685 GCA_964432375.1 uncultured Oscillospiraceae bacterium
CCCCTCACCCTTTAACGGGTCAGATATTATTTGCCAGAGCGTAGGCAGACCGCATGGCGGTTTGGATGCAGCCCACCTTGTTGCAGTCCCCGATCAGATGGACCCGGCAGGTTCCGTCGAAGAACGCCGCTGCCTCGGCGTGCCTTGCCTTCATGCCCGCAGCCAGCACCACATTGTCGGCGGGCAGCAGATGCTCCGCGCCATCCTGATCCAGGTAGGTGACGCCCGCGTCGGAGATGCCGGTGCAGGTGGCGTTCAGCGTATAGGTGAAGCCCTCCTGACTCTCCCAGGCTTTCTCGAACAGGCTGCGGAAGTGGACGGGCACAGACTCGGGAGAGAGGATGCCCTGCATCTCGATCAGGTGAACCTTGTGGCCCTTCTTCGCCAGGTGCAGGCCCATTTCGACGCCGATCTCTCCGCCGCCGATGACCACCACATTTTCGCCCATTTCAGGTTCCCGGGCCACCGTCTCAATGGCGGGGCACACCTTTGCGCTCTGTACGCCGGGGATGGGCGGAATGGCCGGCGTGGAGCCGATGGCCAGGATCACCTCGTCATAGCCCTCGCGCTTCAGCAGCTCCGGGGTGGCGGCTGTATTCAGCTTGACTGTGACGGCGGATTTCTCCACCTGCCGCACCATATAGTCCCGATATTTGCCCAGGGTCCACTTGATGTCGATGCCGTCCGTGGTGTTGATCAGGCCGCCCAGCTTGGCCTCCTTCTCATACAGGGTCACTTCATGGCCCCGCCGGGAGGCCAGGACAGCGGCCTCCATACCCGCAGGGCCGCCGCCAACCACGGCCAGCTTTTTCCTGACAGGCGCCGCAGCGGGCCCGACAATGCGCTCCGCCTTGTGCTCCAGGCCCCACTCCGGGTTCACCGAACAGACCGTATTCCAGTTGCCGGGGCCGGCCACATGGCATTTGTTGCAGCGCAGGCAGGGAACCACGTCCTCATTGCGGCCCTCATAGGCTTTGTTGCCCCACTGGGGATCTGCGATGAACGCCCGGGCTGCGCCTATAAAGTCGGCCTTGCCGCTGCGGATGATCTCCTCGCAGTGATCCAAATCCTGACAGCCGCCTACGATATCCACATAGACGTTTTGAATCCCGGCATCCCGCAGCCCTTTCCGAATGGCCGCAGCCGCATCCAGATTGGGGATTTCCCGCAAATCCAGATAGGTGGGCTGAGAGGGGTCGATGGAGCCGCCGCGGATCTGGAGGATATCCGCCTTGCCGGAGCAGAGCTTGGCAAGCTGGATCTGTTCCGCAAGGGTTGCGCCCCCTTCAAAGAGATCGTCCTCCCGTCCGGAGATGGAGATCTCCACCAGGAAATCCTTTCCGCAGGCCCTCTTGATCGCCTCGCAGATCATCAGGGGGAACCGGGCCCGGTTCTCAACGGAGCCGCCGAACTCGTCTGTCCTCTTGTTGGACAGGGGGGAGAGGAAGCGCCCGGGGAACATCAGCCGGTATGCCATGTGCATAAAGCAGCCGTCAAAGCCCAGGCCCTTGGCCAGCTTGGCCTCCTCCGCGTATTTTTCCACCATCTTGTACAGCAGCTCCTTGGGCGCGGCCTTTCCGTACTCCGCCTTGGAGCCGTCTCCCGCCACAAATTCGGAGAGGACGCCGTCGGAGGCGTCATAGCCGCTGACGATGTTCATATCGGGCAGCACCAGATAGAACGCCTTGGCGCCATAGTAATGCACCATGTCTGCGACCTGGGCAAACATATGCTGGTGCTGGCCCACGGTGATGTCCAGGGTCAGGGAATGGGGGTCTGTGGTCTTAACCGGATTGTTCCCCTTCACCGTGACAACGGCGGCCCCCGCCTTGGCTTTGTTGGCGTAGTGGGTAATCAGCGCTTCCGTGGGCCACTTCTCCGTGGCCTGGACGAAGTGGGGGTTGGAGGCGGTGCAGATCAGGCGGTTGCGCAGCATCACGCCGTTGATCTCAATGGGGGAAAGCAGATTAGAATATTTAAGGGACACAACAAAACACTCCTATATATTAAACTGATAGATTTTTATCCTCTTCACGAGCTTCTTCCAGCGCGGCCCTGACCTGTTCCAGGGTAAACGGCCCGCCGTGGCCGGCGTAAAACTTCACGGCGCCGGTGGCAAGCAGCCTGTCCAGGCTGGGCAGAAGCATCTCATTGGCCTTTTTCTTATCCGGCGTATACCCGAAGTAGGCCACTGTGGGCTTGCCGTGGGTAAAGCCGTCCTCACAGACCAGGTCGCCGATGATGGCCTGCCCGTCCTCCAGCACAACGCAGCAGTCCGCCAGGGAATGGCCGGGGGTCGCGATGATCCTGCCCTTGATCCCATAGGGATGCAGGTCAAACTCGTCCTCCCAAGTGATGTCCGGGGTAATAGGAGGCAGATAGTCGTCCGGCATACCGCCCATTTTTTTGGCAAACTCCATGATCTCATCGCCGATCCGGTTTCGGGGGAACACCTGGGGGCGAACCGCGTGAATCATATCCGACTCCCCGGCCTTGTTGACCGCGATGGGCGCGCCGGTCAGCTTGCGCAGCTCCTCCAGATTGCAGGTGTGGTCAACGTGGGGATGGCTCGCAACGATCAGGCCCACGGAGCAGGGATCGATCCCTGCCTCGGCGCAGGCTTTTTTCGCGTATTCCGGGCCGTATAGGGCCCCGCCGTCCACCGCGATGACCCCTCCATCGTCCACCACAAAGAAGCCGTTGGACATCCCGGCCGCATATTGAATTACCTTTGCCATACTGCATTACCTCCTTCTACAGGAAACAGGACAGGCTGTCCGATGGGGATAAGCCGCAGACAGCCTGTCTTGACATGAAACCTTACTGAGCACTGCGGCGGGCCGCCAGAGTCTCCGTAATCTCCTTGGATTTCTCTGCGGTCAGCTTATAGGGAATCATCACCAGCGCCGCGCAAATGGTGGGAATGATCAGCGACAGGGAATTGAAGGTGCGCAGACCCGCAATCACACTTTCCGCCTGAACAGCGGCGGTCTGATCAAAGCCGGACCAGGTCAGGCCCCAGCCCAACAGGGTGCTGGCCAATGTCATGCCCATCTTCATTCCAAAGTTGGCAATCGAATACATTGCACCAGGGGCGTGAATCCCGTTTTTATATTCGCCATAGTCAGCGGTATCGGGGATGATGCTCCAGACGCTGGAGAAGGTAAGGTTCTGGCCCAGGCCGACAATAAAGGAGGCGGCCAGGTTCAGGGGGCCATTGGTGCCCGCCGCCCAGAATACCAGGGCGCCAAGGACAACCAGCCCGCAGCCAATGAGCAGCACATTCTTTTTGCCCATCTTTTTCACCATTCCGGGCGCAAACCACATGATGACGAAGGGGGCAATGGACATAATCATGAGCAGGGAATTGCCCAGCCCCTCGTTGCCCAGGACAAAGACGCCATAGTAGGTGTTAAACATCTGGCGGGTAATGATGGCTGTGGCGATAAAGAAGAAGAACAGGATGATGCAGATCCCGGGGACATTGCCCTTCAGCACCAGGAAGGATTTCAGGAAACCGCCCTCAGATTTGGGAGGCTCGATGCGCTCTTTGGTGGTGAAAAAGGTGATGCCCAGGAACACGAAGCAGAGGATGGCCAGCACAATGGCGGTCAGCTGATAACCCCTGGCCTCCCCCATGCCGGAGCTGATGAAAGCGGTGACAATGGTGGGAACCGCGATGGAACCCGCCAGGTTGCCGATGGAGGAGCCAAATTCGCGGAATGTGCCCAGGACGGCGCGCTCCTGGCTGCTGTCGGTCAGCACATTGGCCATGGAGCCCAGCGGGATCAGAGAGGCCGTGTTGGACATCCCGAACAGAATGTACATCGCCGCGCAATAAACCGCCTTTGCCCCGCCGGTCAGACCCACGTTGGTGAAGGTCAGAACCAGGAAGATGCCCATGGGAATGGTGCCAAAGAACGCCCAGGGGCGATAGCTGCCCCAGCGGGAGCGGGTGCGGTCCGCAATCGCGCCCATCATGGGGTCATTGATCGCGTCCCAGACGCGGGCAATCAGCATAATCGTGGTGATTACACCGGCATTCAGGCCCACAACCAGGTTGAAGTACGCAAATAAGAACGTTTGAATTAAAAAGTTCGGAAATTGTTCGCCAGCGGTGCCCAGGCCGTAGCCGAGCCGCTCTTTAAATGACAATTTCATAGGTGAAATCTCCTTTTCTCTCATGTGGTCATTTGGAGCCCTGAACGAATACGCCGGCGGAGCATTCCTCAGAGCTTCCCTTGTATTTTTGATTGCCATTTCAGATAGACGATGCGACAGCTTTCCGGAAGCTAAATTCAGTATACCGCGTTCTTTTTATCTTGTCCAATTTCTATTTTTACATATTTTGATAACGTTCAGTTTATCATTTCCGCTCCATGGAAGGCGTCCCTCCGGCCAAAGCCGGAGGGACGGCGGAAAATCCCCCGTAAATCCCTCCCGCCGGTCGATTCCGCGCTTCTTTTGCAATTTTTACAACAATACCTTGCATTTTATAGTGCGATTCGTTACAATAGAAGTATACCAGGGGAACATTCCAAAAATTAATTCTTAAGGAGGATACACGATATGGCATTGACAAACAACCAAGCCGTTCTGTCCTGGATACAGGAAAAAATTGACTTGTGCCAGCCCGACTCGGTGGTCTGGATCGACGGCAGCCAGGCTCAGCTGGACGAGATCCGCGCCTTGGCTGTCAGCGAGGGCACCATGATCAAGCTGAACGAGGAAAAACTGCCCGGCTGCTATCTGCACCGCACCGATCCCGACGATGTGGCCCGGGTGGAGGACCGCACCTTTATCTGCAGCGAAAAGGAGGAGGACGCAGGCCCCACCAACCACTGGATGGCGCCTGCGGAGATGTACGCAAAGCTGAACAAGCTCTATGATGGCTGCATGAAGGGCCGGGTGATGTATGTGATCCCTTACTCCATGGGCGTTGTGGGCTCTCCCTTTGCCAAGTACGGCATTGAGCTGTCCGACTCCACCTATGTTGTGCTGAACATGGCGATCATGACCCGGGTGGGCACCCAGGTGCTGGATGCCCTGGGCGATTCCGCTGACTTTATCAAGGGCCTCCACTCCTACGGCACCCTGAACAAGGATGAGAAGTACATCGTCCATATTCCCCAGAACAACGAGATCTTCTCCATCAACTCCAACTATGGCGGCAACGTGCTCCAGGGCAAGAAGTGCTTCGCCCTGCGGATCGCCTCCAACCTGGGCCGCAAGGAGGGCTGGATGGCGGAGCACATGCTGATCCTGGGCCTGAAGAATCCCAAGGGCGAGGTTCGCTATGTCACCGCTGCCTTCCCCTCCGCCTGCGGCAAGACCAACCTGGCCATGCTGATCCCCCCCGAGGGCTACAGGAAGGATGGCTGGGAAGCCTGGACTGTGGGCGACGATATTGCCTGGCTGCGGGTGGGCGAGGATGGCCGCCTGTGGGCGGTGAACCCGGAGCATGGCTTCTTCGGCGTGGCCCCCGGCACCAACAAGAAGTCAAACTTCAACGCGCTGGAGTGTACCAAGAAGGGTACGATCTATACCAACGTGGCCTATAACCCCGCCGACGGCACCGTCTGGTGGGACGGACTGACCAAGGGGGATGAGATCCCCGAGACTCTCATCGACTGGAACGGCCTGGAGTGGCATCGGGGCGACGCGAAAAAGCCCGCCCACCCTAACAGCCGCTTCACCGCCCCGGCGGAGAACTGCCCCTGCCTGAGCGATCAGTATGAAAATCCCAACGGCGTGCCCATCTCCGCCATCATCTTTGGCGGCCGCCGGGCAAAGACCGCGCCCCTGGTGTATCAGTCCCGGGACTGGAACCACGGCGTGTTTGTGGGCTCCTCCATGGCCTCTGAGACCACTGCTGCCGCCGCCGGCGCCGTGGGCGTCGTCCGCCGCGACCCCTTCGCCATGCTGCCGTTCTGCGGCTATCACATGGGGGACTACTGGCAGCACTGGCTGGATATGGGCAAGAAGATCCGGGTTCAGCCCAAGATCTTCAATGTCAACTGGTTCCGTCAGGATGACGAGGGCAACTTCGCGTGGCCCGGCTTCGGGGACAATCTGCGCGTCCTGGATTGGATCTTGAAGCGCTGCTTCAATGAGATCGACGCCGTGGAAACCCCCATCGGCTATGAGCCCAAGCCCGAGGATATCAATATCCAGGGCCTGGATATGACCACCGAGGATGTGGCCAACCTGCTGACCGTGGACCGCGACCTGTGGCTGTCCGAGGTGGAGGACATCAAGGAATACTATGCCAAGATCGGCAAGGTTCCCGCAGAGCTGTGGGATTGCCTGGCAACCCTGGAAGCAAACCTGAAGGATTGATCCCGGAATTGATCTTCCTGTGAAGCGGAGCTTTCACAGGAAAGGGGAAGAATCCCCGCCGGGAAAGAAAAGGAGCTCTGATTCAACCGGCAAATGCGATTGAATCAGAGCTCCTCTGGATTTTCCTTCAAAACCGGGCCGGTGGTCCATTCCGTCCCGCCGGGGCCGGGCTTTTTCCGGCATAGCTGCCACAGATCCGTGGCCCTTGCCTCCAGCTCCAGCTGCCTCCGAACCGCCTCCCCCATCCGCCGGGCCGAGGCCGGCCTTGTCACCACAGGCAGCGCGGCAGTCTTTTTCATCTCGTGGAGCAGCGCGATCCCCCGCCGGTTGGCCGCCAGCACCCGCAAACAGGCCACCCGATCCGGAAAATCCGCCCCGGTCAGGCCCAGATAGCTCCAGGTCACCAGCCGCCGCAGGCGGGTATAGGCATAGCGCTTGGTTTTCGCCCGGTCACAGACCTCTTTCACGGTGGTGGACTGCCTGACCGCCTCCGCCATCCGATGCTCCAGGCCCTCCGAGCAATCGGGCAGTTTCCGGAAATCCTCCGGCCCCATCCGCCGCAGGGCGGCCAGCACCGCCCGCCGGCCATATTCCAGGGAGGCCAGATCCTCCTCCGCAAGCCGGGCGCCCGGCAGCAGATACGCGGAGATCTCCTCCCCCGCCAGCGCCCGCTCCCGCAGGAGCGAGGCCGAGGCGATCCCATCCCTTTCCGGGCCATCGTGGTCGGCCCCTCCGCGCCGGATGGCAAGGGGGGTTATGCCTTTGCCCCGGAGCGCTTTCAGATATTCCAGGGCAAGCTGGTCATTGGGGGTCTCCGCCGTATTCCAGACGGCCTGGGCGGGCCCCGACTCCAGGGCCCTTTGCCGGGCGGCGGCAAAGGAGCGGCCTCCTTTCAGCGCCTCCCGCAGCCCCCGGCGGTATTCCTCGGACAGCAGGTAGTCCGCCCCCTTTTGCAGCCGCTCCAGGTCGCCGCTCTCGCTGCCGAACACCAGGGTATCCACCAGCCCGGTGGCCGCGAGAACCTCCACGCCGCCCCGGGCGAAGCGCTCCGCCGAGGACACCGCCCAGGTCAGCGGCAGCTCCAGCACCAGGTCCGCGCCGCCCTCCAGGGCCATTGCCGCCCGCTGATGCTTTTCCAGCAGGGCGGCGTCCCCCCGCTGCACCCAGTTCCCGCTCATGGCGCAGACCACGGCAGTGTCCGCCCCCAGCAGGCGGCGCAGCTCCGCGATCTGCCGCCGGTGGCCCAGATGAAAGGGATTATACTCCGCAATGATGCCCGCAGCGCCCAATTTTTTCCCTCCTTCCCCGGAAACAACCGGAATTTTATCAAAAAAGAGGTTGTTCTTTTCCATAAAATGCTCTAAAATAGAACGTGTATATTTTACCGCCTGGGCCTGCCCTTTGACAAGCCCCTTGTAAATTAAAATAAAAGGAGATTGATTTCCCATGAACATTCTGGTTATCAACGCAGGCAGCTCCTCCCTGAAGTATCAGCTGCTGAACCCCGAATCCGGTGAGCTGCTGGCCAAGGGCCTGTGTGAGCGCATTGGCATCGATGGCAAGTTCACCTACAAGCCCCAGGTCGAGGGCAAGGCCAAGCTGGACGCGGTAGACGTGGCAATGCCCACCCATTCCGAGGCCATTCAAGCCGTGCTGAACGCCCTGGTCGATCCGGAAAACGGCGTCATCGCCTCGATGAAGGAGATCGACGCTGTGGGCCACCGGGTGGTGCATGGCGGCGAGAAGTTCGCCTCCTCCGTCCTGATCACCGACGAGGTCATAGCCGCCATCGAGGAGTGCAATCCCCTGGCGCCCCTGCACAATCCCGCGAACCTGATCGGCATCAACGCCTGCACCGCAGTCCTGGGCAAAGAGGTTCCCCAGGTCGCCGTGTTCGACACCGCCTTCCATCAGACCATGCCCGCAAAAGCCTATACCTACGCAATCCCCTACGAGTATTACCGGAACGACAAGCTGCGCCGCTACGGTTTCCACGGCACCTCTCACCGCTTCGTTTCCAAGCGGTGCGCCGAGATCCTGGGCAAGGACCCTGCCGAGCTGAAGATCGTCTCCTGTCACCTGGGCAACGGCTCCTCCATCACCGCAGTGGACGGCGGCAAGTCTGTTGACACCTCGATGGGCCTGACCCCTCTGGCCGGCCTGCCCATGGGCACCCGTTCCGGCGATATGGACGCCGGCATCATGGAATATATCATGAAGAAGTACGACCTGTCCATGGCTGAGATGATGAACATCCTGAACAAGAAGTCCGGCGTTCAGGGCATCTCCGAGGTCTCCTCCGACTTCCGCGATCTGGACAGCGCCGCTGCCGCCGGAAACAAGCAGGCAGCCCTGGCAGTGGAGGTCTTTGAGTATGGGGTCCGCAAGATGATCGCCGAGTACGCCGCCGCCATGGGCGGAGTGGACGCCGTGATCTTCACCGCCGGCGTGGGAGAAAACTCCGCCGATATGCGCCTGAAGTTCGTCGAGGGCCTGGAGTTCATGGGCATCAAGATCGACCCCGAGAAGAACAACTGCCGCGGCGTGGAGCGCATTGTCTCCACCGACGACTCCAAGGTCAAAGTCCTGGTCATCCCCACCAACGAGGAACTGATGATCGCCATGGACACCGCCGAAATCGTCAGCGCACTGTAATCCGTCCCTTTCCCGCACAAGGCTGCACCCCCTCGGGTGCAGCCTTAATTTTTTGTCCCATTTTTTCCGCTTTCGTCATTTTGTGCTAAAATATGAGATGCTGAAAATAAATCAAGAAGGTGCAATATGAAACGAAACCTGAAAAAGATGTGTTCCTATTATCGGAATTACCTGCCGGTTTTCTTTTCCGATATGTTCTTTGCCATGGTGGATGCGGCTGTGGCCCTGGTGATCCCCCTGATCGTGCGCTACATCACCTCCACCGTGGTCTACTGGCCTGCGGAGCGGGCCTTTCCCTATATCCTCCGGCTCGGCGTCCTGATGCTGGCGCTCCTTGCCGTCCAGGGCGGCAGCGCGTTCTTTATCGGCTATGTGGGCCACGTCATGGGCACCCATATCGAGGCGGATATGCGCCGGGAAATCTTCAGCCACTATCAGAAGCTGTCCTTTTCCTTCTTCGACGATCAGAAGGTGGGCCAACTGCTCAGCCGGGTCACCAACGACCTGTTTGAAATCTGCGAGCTGATGCACCACGGCCCGGAAAATATCGTGATCTGCTCCATCAAGATCATCGGCGCCTTTGTGATCCTCTTTCTTGTCAGCTGGAAGCTGGCGCTGGTGGCGGTTCTGCTGCTCCCCATCATCTTTCTCATCATTTTCTACTTCAATGTCAAGATGAAGAGGGCCTATAAAGCGAACCGGGCTCAGATCGCGGAGATCAACGCCCAGGTTGAGGAAAACCTGTCCGGAATCCGCGTGGTCAAGTCCTTTGCCAACGAGGACATCGAGCTGGAAAAGTTTGAGGCGGGCAACCAGGGCTATGTAAAAACCAAAACCAACAACTATCTCTACATGGGCGGCTACCAGGCCGCCATGAGCGCCTGCATGACCCTGATCACCGTTGTGGTAATCCTCGTCGGGGCCTGCCTGATCACAGCCGGTATGCTGCCCGTCACCGACCTGGTCACGTTCCTCCTCTACATCAACGTGTTTACCTCCCCCCTGACCACCCTGATCAACTTTGCGGAGACCTTTCAGAACGGCTATACCGGCTTCGAGCGCTTTATGGAGATCCTCAGCATCCAGCCCGACATCCAGGATACCCCGGACGCCCGGCCCCTGACGAATCCCAAGGGCGAGATCGCCTTCCGGGATGTCTCCTTTCACTATCAGGAGAACCAGGAGCAGGTGCTCAACCACGTCAACCTGACCATCCGGCCCGGCGAATATGTGGCCCTGGTGGGCCCCTCCGGCGCGGGCAAGACCACCCTTTGCAGCATGATCCCCCGGTTCTATGATGTCACAGAGGGCGCTGTCACTGTGGACGGCACAGACGTCCGGGCGTTCCAGCTCAAGAGTCTCCGGGATCACATCGGCATTGTCCAGCAGGATGTCTACCTCTTCGGCGGCTCCATCCTGGAGAATATCCGCTATGGCCGTCCCGAGGCCACGGAGGAGGAGGTGATCGCCGCCGCTCGGGAGGCCAATGCCCATGAATTTATCATGTCCCTGCCCAACGGCTACCACACGGATATTGGCCAGCGGGGGGTGAAGCTCTCCGGCGGGCAGAAGCAGCGGCTTTCCATCGCCCGGGTCTTTCTGAAGAACCCGCCCATCCTGATCTTTGACGAGGCCACCTCTGCTTTGGATAACGAAAGCGAACGGATCGTCCAGGAATCCCTGGAGCACCTGGCCAGAAACCGCACCACCCTGGTGATCGCCCACCGGCTCTCCACCATCCGCAACGCCCAGCGCATCCTGGTGCTGACCGAGGACGGCATCGCGGAGCAGGGCACCCATGAGGAACTGATGGCCAAGGGCGGCGTATACAGCCGCCTTTACAACCAGCGGTAATCCCGAAAGGGAAAAATCTTACCGGGGCGGCTCTCTGCCCCCGGAAATGTAATTCCCTGCCGGAACAGGCGTTTTTCCTGTCCCGGCAGGGAATTTTTCATTATCTGACTGCGTTTTTTATAGCCCCTCTTACGGCGTCCCGCTCTGCTGCCGCAAAAACGACTGCCACCTGCGGCACACATCCCGCAGCGGCTCGTCCAGATACGTCCACGCCTTGTCGATGATCCACTGGGGCACCCCGTAGGCCGCCTCCGCGATGCCGCCGGTAATGGCGGCCAGGGTGTCGCTGTCGCCGCCGAGAGAAATGGCGTTGCGGATCGCGTCCTCGAAATTCCTGCTTTCCAGAAACGCCGTGATCGCCTGGGGCACGGTATCCTGGCAGCTTTCGTTGAAGCGGTAGGTGGGGCGGATCTCATCCAGCGTGGAGAGCAGGTTGTAACCGAAGCGATATGTGATGAGATTCCGCAGCCGCATTTTATGCGCCTCGATGTCCCCGCCCCGCCGGGCGGCCCGCATGAACAGGATGGCCTCTGCCGTGGCCTGTGCGCCCTTGATCCCCTCCGGGTGATTATGGGTCACGGCGGCGCTGAGACGGGCATAGCGGTCTACCAGCTCAAAGTCCGGGGCCAGGCCCTCCCACAGCGGGGCGAAGAAGCCCACCGGCGATACCCGCATGGCCGAGCCGTTGCCCCAGGAGTTGTAGGGCTTCCTGTCCTCGGAGCACAGCCACGCGCCGAACCGCCCGCCATAGCCGGCGTCAGGGTACATCCGGCCATACTTCTTCATCGCGTCAATGAAATCGTCCTCGCTGCCGCCATTCATCAGACCCTCCGCCACGGCAATGGTCATCACCGTGTCGTCTGTGAAAAAGCAGTCCTTCCGGAACAGCGGAAATTCTTTGGTTTTGATATTGTCCCACTCATAGACCGAGCCGACAATATCCCCGATGATCGCGCCAATCATTTGCACTTTCTCCTCCTTTTCTTTCTGCCCTCACGGATCGTCCGCAGGGGCGCGTCAGCCGCCGCGCCGGTTGCCCGGAAGCAGGCCGCCGTTTTTTAATTAAACTTATAAATCTTTCTCGCCACCCGGTAACTGCCCACAGAGAGCTTCCTGCCCACCCTGCCCGCAGGGGGATTGGATACGATATTCAGGGAGGCGTAGTGCAGCTTATAATACAGCTTGCGGTTCTTTCCGTAGATCTCCTTCCAGAGCGCATCCTTCTTCTTCAGGTTCTCCTCGGTGCCGGAGAGCATCAGGAAAATGGAGGAAATCAGCACCATCATGGACAAATAGCTCAGCATATACTTGCCCAGCTTCGGCTCCGCCTGCCGGATACTATACGGGTCGCAGCAGTCCAGCATGATGCGGGTCACCCGCAGCTGCTGATCCACCCGCTGGATCATCACCCGCTCGTTGACGCTCTGATCCTCGCGCCCGATGAAATAGCGGTACAGATTCTCGTTCATATAATACATCGTCTCAACGTAGGGCAGCGGCTGGTACACAAACAGGTTGTCCACATAGAAGGTGTGCTTGGGCAGCTCCAGCCCGCAGTCCCGCAGCAGTTGGGTGCGGTAAATGACAGAGTGCATCAGCAAATACTGGGAGGGCCGGAAATGCCCCACCTCAGACCATGTAAAAACCCGATCCTCCGGGAATACATTTTTGTAATTGACGGTGTGAGAGGTGTTATCCAGAACGTGCTCGTAGACATAGTTGCAGATCATCAGATCCAGGGGCTTGGGCGCCCGGGCAAAGAGGCGCAGCTTGGCCAGGACTCTCTGAAGGGCGTCCACGTCCACCCAGTCATCCGAATCCACGACCTTATAATAAACACCGGCGGCATTGCGGATTCCCTGATTTACGCCCTCGCCATGCCCGCCGTTTTCCTGGTGGATCACGCGGACAATATCCGGATACCGCTCCGCATAGCCATCCGCGATTTCTCCCGTGTTGTCCTTGGTGGAGCCGTCATCCACCAGAATAATTTCGACCTCTTCCCCGCCGGTCAGCAGCGTTTCAATACAGTGCTCCATATAAGCCGCGGAATTATAACACGGCACAGCAAACGTCAACAGCTTCATAAATCTTAAATCCTTTCCAGCATCGCGGTATTTCTCATTTTCTCTTTCTATTTTATCACATTATAAGGAAAATTAAAGCACATATTTTTTAAGTTTTCCTTAAAGGAATCCGGGGAGGCAAAAAAATCCCCGCAACCAACGGTCACGGGGAACTGGCAGCGGAAGAAGGATTCGAACCCTCACATACAGAGTCAGAGTCTGCTGTGCTACCCTTACACAATTCCGCTATATTCTGTTGCTCACTGGGGGACAACGTAGATATTATAACCCTTTCTGAAAAAAAGTCAACCCTTTTCTCCCGGAATTTTTCCGATTTTTCGAGTCTCGCTGCAAAACTTCCTTAAAATCGGGCATACTGTTTTCAGACTTCTGAGGAGGGGATAAAACATGAATTCCAGCTTCTATTACGGTATGGGCATCGGCATGGCCATGGGCGCCGCCCTGGACCGGATGTCGCATCCAAAGAAAAAGCGCAGCAAAATGACCGAAAAGGCGATGAAGATGGTCAGCGCCCTGGTAGAGGACGCGGCGGAAATGGTAGGCAAATAGCGGTGCGGGCGGAGCTCCTTTCGGAGTTCCGCCCTTCCCGTTCGGGAAAAGACCTGCGGGGCGGAAAGTCCTCGCAGGTCTTTTTCTTTTCACTTTTTCAGCAGCCTGTCCAGCTTGCCTCTGGCGCGGGCCTGGGCCCGGGCGGTGCCCGGCCCGTCCAGCCTCCACCCCTCCGGGGTGGAGATCAGGCGGCAGCCCTCCCGGATGCCCTGGGGCAGTTGGGACAGGGGAATGTCCTCCGTGGCGCCGTCGGGCAGCTCCGCAACCGCCCAGTTTCCCTCAATGCGGTCAATGGTGATATAATTCATGGGCTGTCCTCCGAAAACTGCGCAATGACCCGCAGAAACGCCCTGCCGTAGCGGCTGCACTTGGCGTGGGTCACGCCGGAAATCTGCATCAGCTGAAATTCGTTTTCCGGCCTCTTTTTTGCCATCTCCTGCAGGGTCAGGTCGGTGAAAATATGGAAAGGCGCCGCGCCGTACCGCCGGGCCAGCCTTGCCCGCTCGTCGTCCAGGGCGGAAAACAGGGCCCGGGCCCGGGAATCCTCCCGAACCGGCGGGGAACCGGCGGCAGCGGTCTCAGCCCCCGGGGCAGACAGCCTCCGGCAGGAGGAGCAGTTGCCGCAGCGCGAGGGCGAATCTTCGCCAAAGTAGCTCAGCAGGTAATTGCGCAGGCAGCCGAGCTGGGTGGAGTAGCCCACCATCCGCTGGAGCCGGAGCATCTCCTGTGCCCGGAGCATGGCGCTCTGCTTCGGGTCAGCAGCCTCCCCGTCGTCGTCCTGCTGGATCATATACTGGTTGAGCTTTACATCCCGCCCGGAGTAGAGGAGGATGCAGTCCGCCGGCGAGCCGTCTCGCCCGGCCCGGCCCGCCTCCTGGTAATAGCTTTCCAGATCCTTGGGCATATTGTAGTGAATGACAAAGGAGACATTGGACTTGTCGATGCCCATGCCAAAGGCGTTGGTGGCCACGATGATGGGCTTCCGGTCGTAAATGAAATCCTCCTGGCTGGCGGCGCGCTCCTCCGGAGGCAGCCCCCCGTGATAGCGGGCGGCCTGATAGCCGATCTCGCACAGCCGCTGATGAACCGTTTCCACCTCCTTGCGGGTCAGGCAGTAGACGATGCCGCTCTGCTTCCGGTGCTGCTCCAGGCAGGCAACCAGGGCGTCAAACTTATCCTGGGGCCGCTGAACCTCAAAATACAGGTTCGGCCGGTCAAAGCCGGTGACCGCCACCAGGGGGTCGGCCAGCTCCAGCATCGTCTGGATGTCCCTGCGCACCCGGGGGGTGGCGGTAGCGGTAAAGGCGGCCACCCTGGGCCGCTCCGGCAGGGAACGGATGAACCTGGGGATTTCCAGGTAGCTGGGGCGGAAATCCTGGCCCCACTGGGAGACACAGTGGGCCTCGTCCACGCAAACCATGGAGATGGGCTGGGACTCCGCCAGGCGGCGGATGCCGGAGGTATTCAGCCGCTCCGGCGCCAGGTAGATGATCTGATACATCCCCTGGCAGGCGTTATCCAGAGCCTTTTGCATCTGGCAGGCGGTCAGGGAGCTGTTCAGATAGGCGCCGCGTATCCCCAGCTGCACCAGGGCCTGCACCTGATCCCGCATCAGGGAGATCAGCGGGGAGACGACCAGGGTGATGCCCGGCAGCATCAGGGCGGGTAACTGGTAGCAGATAGACTTGCCGCCGCCGGTGGGCATAATACCCAGCACATCCCGGCCGGAGAGCAGCCCGTCGATCAGCGCCTCCTGGCCGGGCCGAAAGGAGCGGTATCCGTATACCTGGCGCAGAACCTCCAGCTTCGAGAGAGTACAAGGTGCCATCATGCCCAGGTTCCGTTTACAAAGATGGGGACCTGCGTGCCGTCCTCCCTGATGCCGACGACGCTCAGATCTTCCGCGCCCACCATGAAGTCCACATGAACCAGGGAGTCGTTGACGCCCCGCTCCTGGGCCTCCGCCACCGTCAGCGCCTCTCCGCCGGGGAGGATCTCCTTAAATCCCCGGCCCAGGGCCACATGGCAGCTGGCGTTTTCGTCAAACAGGGTGCTGTAAAACAGCAGGCCGCTCCGGTTGATGGGGGATTCCTTGGGAACCAGGGCCACCTCCCCCAGCATACAGGAGGTGTCGTCCATGTGGAGGATCTGCTCCAGAAGCGTCTGCCCCACCTCCGCCTTGCAGGAAACGGCGCGGCCCTGTTCAAAGGTGACGGAGAACCGGTCGATGACCTGACTGTTCCAGGACAGGGGCTTGGTGGACACCAGCGTGCCCTCGCATACCCCGGCCATGGGGGAGGTGAAAATTTCCTCGGTGGGCATATTGGGCACATAGAAAGCGCCGTTGACGCCGTTGGTCTCCCCCGCGGCGCACCAGCGCCCGCCGGGAATCAGGCCCACGGTAAAGTCGGTGCCATTGGCGGAGTGATAGCGCAGGGAGGCAAAGCCCTGCTCCGTAATCCAGCGGGCCTTGGCCTGGGTAAATTCATCGTGGGCAGCCCGGGCTGCGACGGGGTCGTTGTCCTCGGTGACATAGCAGGCGGCCATGATCGCGTCCCACAGAGCCTCCAGAGCCTGATCCTCGGGCAGTTGGGGGAACACCTTCTTCGCCCAGGCGGGGGAGGCTGCGGCGGCAATGACCCACTGGTACTTGCCATCCATCCGGTTGCGGTAGGGCTTCATCATGGCGATCCGGGCCTGGGTGACCTTGGAGACTTTTTCGGGGGAAACGCCCGCCAGGGCATCGGGGTCCTCCGAGAGGATCATCAGGCGGCAGGGCAGATCCGTTACCATCTGTTCCGCCTTGGCCCGCTCCCAGGGATAGGCGGCGGACAGGGTTTCCAGAGAGGCGTAGGTGTAGTCCAAAACGGATTTGCCGGAGAACTGCCAGTCGATGGCCACATAGCTGGCGCCGGCCCGGTAACATTCCTCGGTGAGCAGGGCGGCAAAGGGGTGCTGGTCAACGGCGATGGTAAGGGTCACTCGCTGGCCCGGCTGGATATTCAGGCCGCACTTGACGATCAGGTGCGCGTACTTTTCTAACATGGCTTGGGTCATGGGACGATTCCTCCTGAAATGAATTTTGATAGGTGCGCCACCGGCGCTTGATGCAGAGCTTCCTGAAACCGGGAAGAAAGCGGAGAGCCGAAGCCTCTCCGCTTGGTGTTTTCGGTTATTCCGCAGAAATCATATAATAGTACACGGGCTGGCCCCCAGGCAAAACGGAAACCTCCGCCTCCGGGCAGGCCCCGGAGAAGATCTCCCCGGCCCGTTCCGCCTGCTCCGGGGTGACATCTTCCCCGTAGAACAGGGTGATAAACTCGGCCTGCTGCTGGGCCACGCTGCGGGCCAGGGCCTCCAGCAGCAGGTTAATATCCTTTTGGGTGCCGAACAGCTTGCCGTCCTGGAGGGCCAGATAGTCCCCCGCCTGGATATCGAAGCCGTCCAGGTCGGAGTTGCGGGCGGCGTAGGTGATCTGCGCGGTGCGCACCCGGCCGGTGGCCTCCTCCATGGCGGCCCGGTTCTCTTCCTCGGTGGCCTCCGGGTCCACGGCCATCATAGCGGCAATGCCCTGGGGCACAGTGGCGGAGGGAATGACGATCACCCGCTTCTCCCCGGAGAGCTTGATGCACTGCTGGGCGGCCATGATGATGTTCTTGTTGTTGGGGAGCACGAACACCACCTCGGCGGGGGTGTGGTCGATCACCCGCAGAATGTCCTCGGTGGAGGGGTTCATGGTCTGGCCGCCGGAGATGACGCCGTCGGCCCCCAGATCCCGGAACACCGCCTCCAGCCCGGCCCCGGCGCAGACGGTGACAAAGCCGTACTTCTTTTCCGGCTCCGCAATCCAGCGCTCCTCCGCTTCCTGGCCGGGGGGTTCCTGGGGCGCTCCCTCCAGGGCGGCCTCCACCGCCTCCAGATCGTCCGTGCTGATCGCCTTGCGCCCGGCGGCCAAATCCTCATACTGGGTCCGCATATTCTCAATCTTGGCAAGCTCCAGGGTGCCGTATTTCTGGGCTTCCGTCAGGGCGGCCCCGGGAATGTCGGTGTGAACATGGACCTTAAAGGAGTCGTCGTCCTCCCCAATCACCAGGCTGTCCCCGATGCTGTTCAGATACGCCCGAAAAGCGTTCAGGGCGCAGCCGGGGGATTTGCGGACAATAAACACCGTGTCATAGGTGAACGTAATTTCCTCATCGGTCAGATGGGCAAAGTCAGCCTTTTCCTGGGGGACGGCCTCCCCCTTGGGGGCCTTGGGCATCTTCTTGCCCTTCAGCTCGTCCAGCATCCCTTGCAGGATCACCAGATAGCCCTTGCCGCCCGCGTCTACCACGCCGGCTTTTTTCAGGACGGGATTCTGGTTGATGGTGTTTTCCAGGGCGGCCTCGCCGGCCTTGATCGTCTCTGCCAGCACATATTCCACGGCGGGGTTCTTCTCCGCGGCGTTGGCGGCTCGGGCCGCAGAAAGCCGGGAAACGGTGAGGATGGTGCCCTCGGCGGGCTTCATCACGGCGGAATAGGCGGCGGTGACCCCCTCGTTCAGGGCCTCGGCGAACTGAACGCCGTCTATCTCCACCTTCTCCTTCAGGGCCTTCGCAAAGCCCCGGAAGAGCAGGGAGAGAATGACGCCGGAGTTCCCCCTGGCCCCCCGCAGCAGAGCGCTGGCGTTGACGGAGGCGGCCCTGCCGATCTCGGCGGGCTGCTTTTTGGCCAGCTCCGCAGCGGCGGTGCCGATGGTCAGGCTCATGTTGGTGCCGGTGTCGCCGTCCGGTACGGGGAATACATTCAAATCATTGATGACCTGTTTTTGCAGATTCAGGGAGGCGGAAGCGTGGATCACCATCTGACAGAAAATCGAGCCGTCAATCGTTTTTTTCATTGTCTTTCTTCCTTCCAAAGCGGTCATTTAACCCAGCAGCATGGAATCCACGCAGACGTCCACGCTCTGAACCGCGGCGCCGGTGGCCTGGCTGACCTTATATTTCACTTCGTTCATGATCGAGCGGCAAAGGGCGGTCAGGTTCACGCCGTTGTCCACGATGATGTGGAGCTCGATGGAGACAGAATGATCCTCATTGTAGATCATCTTCACGCCCTTGGACATGGATTCCCGCCGCAGCAGATGAACCAGCCCATCGGTCTTGGAGCGAACCGCCATGCCCTTTACGCCAAAGCAGTTGATGGCAGCGGCGCCGGCCACGTTGGAGAACACCTCGTTGCTGATGGAGATCTGCCCCTTGGAGGTTTCAAATTTCATGGGAACTCTTCCTTTCCGCCCGGCAAACGCCCTCCCCCCAGGCAGAGGGGCGCCGGGGACACTCAGTTTCATGGTATGTATTGTATTCCATTTCGCATAAAAATACAAGGGAAACTCTATGGAATCTCTGAACAAATGCGTCATCGGCGCTTTGCGAATCTTTCCCGCCGCGCCCTTTTGGGCCGTTATCTCATAAAGATCAGTTCATAGTCCCTGGAACCCATGCCGATTTTTTCGGCGTGTTCCAGCTGCTCCCGCCAGGTGGTGCCGGGGGTGGTGTTGACGAAGTTGTCCCCCCGATCCCGGAACGCCTCGTCCAGGATGGCGTCCATCAGCTGGGAGTTGGGCAGGGGCTTGGCCCGGATGCAGGCGTCGGCGCAGGCTTGATCCAGCGCCACGGGGTCAAAGGAGGCGAACATCCCGATGTCCGGCAGGATGGGGGCGTCATTCTCGGAATGGCAGTCGCAGTTGGGGGAGATGTCCTGCACCAGGCTGATGTGGAAGCAGGGGCGGCCATAGGTGACGGCGTGGGCGTATTCGGCCATCTTGCGGTTCAGGTCCGCGTTGGCGCTGGAATTGACGTTGTGGATGGCGTCAAAGTTGCAGCCGCCGATACACCGCCCGCAGCCCACGCACTTGTCCCAGTCGATGGAGGCTTTGCGGTTTTCGTCATAGGAGATGGCGCCCTGGGCGCACTCCCGCTGACAGAGCTTGCAGCCCCGGCATTTCTTCTGGTTGACCTCCGGCTTGCCGGAATTGTGCTGCTCCATCTTGCCCGCCCTGCTGCCGCAGCCCATGCCGATGTTTTTGATGGTGCCGCCGAAGCCGGTGCTCTCATGGCCCTTGAAGTGGCTCAGACTGATGAAGATATCCGCGTCCATAATGGCCCGGCCGATTTTGGCCTCCTTGACATATTCGCCGTTGGGCACGGGAACCAGGGCCTCGTCCGTGCCCTTCAGCCCGTCCGCGATGAGGACGTGGCAGCCGGTGGAAAAGGGGGAAAAGCCGTTGGTGTAGGCGCAGTCCAGATGCTCCAGCGCGTTTTTCCTGGAGCCGGGGTAGAGGGTGTTGCAGTCGGTCAGAAACGGCTTTCCCCCCAGCTCCTTCACCACGTCAACCACCGCCCTGGCGTAGTTGGGGCGGAGATAGGCCAGGTTGCCCAGCTCCCCAAAGTGAATTTTAATGGCCACGAACTTCCCGTCAAAGTCGATCTGGCCGATGCCCGCCCGGCGGATCAGCTTTTGCAGCTTCCTGGGAATGGGGGTGCCGTTGGTGGCCCGGAAATCCGTATAATACACCTTTGATTTTTCCATAGGGATTTGCCTCCTTACATATTTCAAGGCTGGGCGGCGGCCCTCGCCCATTGATCCATACCCTCCCGAAAAAGAACCCCGCCGGAATGGGGGCGGGATTGCTTTTCGCCGTGATTCGGTTGAACGGAGCCCGTTATAGCGCGTCGCTGTCCAGACTCATGTCCGCATAGTCGCTGCGCTCGCTGGGTCTCCCGTAGCGGTGCCCCCGCACCATGCGCTCATGGCAGTACAGCTTGCGGCTGGTCTCGTAGCACTTGACGATTGCCTCCCAATAATAGGCGATGGCACAGACGCAGCCGGCCAGGGCCGCAGCAGCGGCAATCAGCTTCAGGATCAGAGGTGTCAGTTTTTCATTCATGGTAATAGCCCTCCAGCTAAAGAACGCGAGGTGATCGGTACGGTTTCAGTTTACACAATCGCGGGGAAAAATTCAACCTCAAAATGGGAAAAAATCCGGACAAATGCCGGGAAACAGGAACCCGGCCCCGCCGGACGGAGGAAAAAAGCACGCCGCATACAAATTTTCTTGACAGTTGCCCTCCGAAACATTAAAATAGACACAGATTGATTTGAAGAACTATTGGGGTTGTTTTTCAATTTCAGGAAGCTCTGATTCAACCGGCATGGGCCGGCATCAGGGATTTTACGTCAGAAACAGGCGCGAAAACGGGGGAATGCCTTGCGTGTTTTCAAGTTTAAGCGCCGTGTTGCCGGTCGGAAAGAACCGCTGTCCGGCCACGGGCGGTCGATTCGGAGATTCCTTCCGTATCTGCGCTTTGTATCCGCAGATACCTTATCAATAAAATTCTGAAAACAGGAGGTGTATCATTCCAAAAATGCCAGTGTTAGGCTATATTTTGACCGGCGTGATCGCGGGAGTGATCATGCTGGTCATTGGCGTGGTGGTCGGCGACAGCCGCCGGAAAAAGGCGGACGCCAACGAGATCGGCTCTGCCGAGGAACAGGCCACCCATATCCTTAACGACGCCATCAAAAGCGCTGAAGCGAAAAAGCGGGAGGCGCTGGTGGAGGCAAAGGAAGAGATTCAGAAAACCCGCAGCGAGAACGAGCGCGAGATCAAGGAGCGCCGCAGCGAGCTGAGCAAGCAGGAGCGCCGCCTTCAGCAGAAGGAGGAGAATCTGGATCGCAAAACCGATGCCATGGAGAAGAAGGACGAGCAGCTGACAGGCAAGCTGGCCGCAGCCGAGGCGGAACGCCAGGAGGTCGCCAAGCTGAAGCAGGGCCAGTTGGAGATGCTGGAGCGGATTTCCGGCTATACCAGCGAGGAGGCGAAAGCCTACCTGATCGCGCAGTTGGAGTCCGAGGTCACCCACGAGGCCGCCATGAAGATCAAGGAGGTCGAGGCGAAGTTCAAGGAAGAGGCGGATACCCGCGCCAGGGAGCTGATCGCCCTGGCGATCCAGCGCTGCGCGGCGGATCATGTGGCTGAGGTGACCGTTTCCGTGGTTCCCCTGCCCAATGATGAGATGAAGGGCCGGATCATCGGCCGGGAAGGCCGGAATATCCGCACCCTGGAAACCCTGACCGGCGCGGAGCTGATTATCGACGACACGCCGGAGGCCATTACGGTTTCCTGCTTCGACCCGGTTCGCCGGGAAATCACCCGCATCGCCCTGGAGCGCCTCATCAACGATGGCCGCATCCACCCCGCCCGGATCGAGGAGATGGTGGAAAAGGCCAAGCGTGAGGTGGAGGCCACCATCAAGGCCGAAGGCGAGCGCGCTGTGCTGGAGACCAATGTCCGCGGGCTGCACCCCGAGCTGATCAAGCTGCTGGGCCGCCAGCATTACCGCACCAGCTACGGCCAGAACGTTCTGAACCACTCCATAGAAGTGGCCCATATCGCGGGGCTGCTGGCTGCCGAGATCGGCGCCAACGTGACCCTGGCAAAGCGGGCCGGTCTGCTCCACGACCTGGGCAAGGCCGTTGACCATGAGGTGGAGGGCTCCCACGTCCAGATTGGCGTGGAGCTGGCCAAGAAGTATAAGGAGAGCGACGAGGTGGTTCACGCCATCGCCGCCCACCACAACGATATTGAGCCTCAGACGATTGTGGCCTGCCTGGTTCAGGCCGCCGATGCCATCTCCGCCGCCCGCCCCGGCGCCCGGCGCGAGAATGTGGAGAACTATATCAAGCGGCTGGAGCGGCTGGAGGAGATCTCCTCCTCCTTCAAGGGGGTCGAGAAAGCCTACGCCATCCAAGCCGGCCGCGAGATCCGCATTATGGTCAAGCCCGAAGAGGTCAGCGAGGACGCGATGGTGCTCCTGGCCCGCGATATTGCAAAGCGCATTGAGGATGAACTGGAATACCCCGGCCAGATCAAAGTCAACGTGCTGCGCGAAACAAAAGCCGTGGAGTACGCGAAGTAACCGGCAGAACGCAGAAGAATCCCCCGGAACGGTGTTCCGGGGGATCATTTTCGCTTCATATTACCATGCCGCATAGGGCGGCGGCACTTGCGAAAGCCGGGCGGTCAGGCCCGTTCCCAGGTGGTGCCCTGTTTGGAGTCCTTGAGGAGGATGCCCTTTTCCTTCAGCTCCTCCCGGATGCGGTCTGCCTCCGCCCAGTTTTTCATCTTCTTGGCCTCCGCCCGGGCCGCGATCCGCTCCTCGATCCAGGCGGTGTCCCCGGCCTCTTCCTGTCCCCCGGCCTGGGGGACATCGTACAGCAGGCCCAAAACGCCGTTGAACTCCCCCATGATATCCAGGCACTTCCGGGCGAAGGCCCGGGTGGGGGCGTTTTTCTCCGCCGTGGCCCCATTGACGGCACGAACCAGCTCGAAGTAGACGGAAACCGCATTGGCGGTGTTGAAGTCATCGTCCATGGCCTCGTCAAAGCGGACGCGATACCCGGCGAAGCTGTCCGCAACCGCCTGCTCCTGGGGTTTCATCTCCCCCTCTGCGCCGGTGCTGGTCAGCTCCTCCACCCGCTGCCAGGCGTTGCGCAGGCGGTTCAGGGAGCTCTTGCACTGGTTCAGAATGTCGGCGGAGTAATTCAGGGGAGAGCGATAATGGGCGGAGATCATAAAGAAGCGAATGGTGTCATAGCCATAGGCGGCGGCAGCCTCCCGGACGGTGAAGAAGTTGTTCAGGGACTTGGACATCTTCTTGTTGTCGATGTTCAAAAAGCCGTTGTGCATCCAGTAATGGACAAATTCACAGCCGTTGGCGGCCTCGGACTGGGCAATCTCGTTCTCGTGGTGGGGGAACTGCAAATCCTCGCCGCCGCAGTGGATGTCGATGGTCTTGCCCAGGTAGCGATTGGACATGGCGGAGCACTCGATGTGCCAGCCGGGGCGGCCCTTGCTCCAGGGGGAGTCCCAGGCGGGCTCGCCGGGCTTTGCCGCCTTCCACAGGGCGAAGTCCAGGGGGTTCTCCTTCCCGTCGTTGACCTCGATGCGGGCGCCGCTCATCAAATCCTCAATGGGCTGGTGAGACAGCTTGCCGTAACCCTGGAATTTCAGGGTGCGGTAGTACACGTCCCCATTGGCGGCGGGATAGGCAAAGCCCTTGTCAATCAGGGTCTGCACCAGGCCGATGATCTGCGGGATGTTCTCCGTGGCCCTGGGGTGGACGGTGGCGGGGCGGACCCCCAGGCCCCTGGCATCGGTGAAATACTCCCCGATATACTTTTCCGCCACCTGGCTGAAGGAGATCCCCTCCTCGATGCTCTGCTTGATGATCTTGTCGTCCACATCGGTGAAGTTCTGGACAAAGGTCACGTCATAGCCCCGGTACTCCAGATAGCGGCGGAGCACGTCAAACATGATGATGGGGCGGGCGTTGCCCACATGGATGAAGTTGTAAACGGTGGGGCCGCAGCAATACATCCGAACCTTGCCCTCCTCGATGGGCACAAACTCTTCCTTGCGGCGGGACATGGAATTGAAAATCTGCATATCCGTACACTCCTTATATGAAATATGAAAAAATAGATGAAAAAACACCTCTGCCCGGGGCAAGAGGCGACAATCGCGGTTCCACTCTTTTTTCTCACTCACCGGGCGCTGTAACGGGCCCCCTCCCGGCCGGCATTGCCCGGCCCGCTCCCGGACGCACTTCACAACCGCCCCCATGCAGCGGCTTTCAGCCGGTGACCGCTGCTCTCTGCCCGGGTGGGCGATGTTGTTACTCTTTCCGTTCCTGGCGGGATTTTTCCATGGGCATCATACCACATCCGGTTTCCCCTTGTCAAGGGGTGGCCGGAGGCGGGAATTTTGAAAGTCCCGCCGGAAATGGTTGCATTTACTTTCGGATTGCGTTATAATTGAGCATTATTGTAAAGGAAGCTCTGAGCATACCGGCGAGAGCGATTTGCGAGGGATCTTCCGTCGGAAAAAGGCGCGAAAACGCCGGAATACTTTTTGTATTTCAAGCTTGAGCAACGCATTTCCGGCGGAAAAGAACCGCAAAGCGCCGATGACGTGTATGTTTAGAGGTTCCTATGGAAGCTCTGAGCATACCGGCGATGGCGCATTGGTTCAGAGATTCCGAAAGGATATATGGAATCTGTAACGATTAGGAGTGAGTCTAATGGCGGAAGAAAAGAGCATCGAAGCCGCTGCGGATCGGGTCGCCATGGCCCAGAATTTCATCCACGACGCGATTGAC
>CAYSNK010000010.1:0-24449 GCA_964432375.1 uncultured Oscillospiraceae bacterium
CCCCGGACATCATCGTCCGCAACGAGAAGCGGATGCTGCAGGAGGCGGTGGATGCCCTGATCGACAACGGCCGCCGCGGCCGTGCCGTCACCGGCGCCAACAACCGGGCGCTGAAGTCCCTCAGCGATCTGCTGAAGGGCAAGCAGGGCCGCTTCCGCCAGAACCTGCTGGGCAAGCGCGTGGACTATTCCGGCCGCAGCGTGATCGTAGTGGGCCCCGAGCTGAAGATTTATCAGTGCGGCGTGCCCAAGGAAATGGCAATCGAGCTGTTCCGCCCCTTCGTGATGAAAAAGCTGGTTGAGGATGGCCACGCAAATAACATCAAGTCCGCCAAGAAGATGGTGGACAAGGGCACACCCGAGGTTTGGGACGCGCTGGAATTTGTGATCAAGGATCACCCCGTCATGCTCAACCGCGCGCCCACCCTGCACCGCCTGGGCATCCAGGCTTTTGAGCCTGTCCTGGTGGAGGGCCGGGCCCTGAAGCTGCACCCCCTGGTCTGCACCCCCTTCAATGCCGACTTCGACGGCGACCAGATGGCCATTCATGTGCCCCTGTCCGCGGAGGCCCAGACCGAAGCCCGCATCCTGATGCTGTCTGCCAACAACCTGCTGCGCCCCCAGGATGGCAGCCCTGTTACCGTTCCCACCCAGGATATGGTTTTGGGCTCCTACTACCTGACCTATACCAAGGACGCCCCCAACGATCCCGCATACACCTATGAAAACGCCCAGGCCGTGGCGGAGGCAGTGGAGGCCGGCGCCATTCCCCCGGAGCAGATGGTTTGGGTCAGGAATCCCGAGCCCAAGCCCGGCCATGAGTTTATCCGCTCCTATGCCTACCTGTGCCAGGAGGCAGCCGCCAAGGGGGAGGAACCCCGGCAGGTCTATGATCGCTTCGCCTCTGAGGACGAAGCTCGCATGGCCTACGACACCAGATGCCTCTCCAACGACAATCAGGAGATCATTCTGCACAACCCCATCCAGGTGCGCCTGGAGCGGGAGGTGGATGGCGTCAGGTATGCCGGAATTGTCACCACCACCATTGGCCGCCTGATCTTTAACGAGGGCATCCCCCAGGATCTTGGCTTTGTGGAGCGTGATCCCTCCGATCCCACCTCCATGGTAGAGCCTGAGATCAACGATGTCTGCGGCAAGAAGCTGCTGGGCAAGATCATTGATTCCTGCATCACCAGGCATGACTTCAAGATCGCCGCCGGAATGTTGGACACCATCAAGGCCCGGGGCTATCATTACTCCACGATTGGCTCCCTGACCGTTTCGATCTACGACATGACCATCCCCGCTCAGAAGAAGGAGCTGATTTCCGAGGCGGAAAAGCAGGTCATCAAGATCGACCGCAAGTTCAGACGGGGCTTCCTCACCGAGGAGGAGCGCTACCGCCTGACGGTCAAGCAGTGGGAGAAAACCACTGGCGAGGTTTCCGATGCCCTGACCTCCAGCATGGATCGCTACAACCCCATCTTTATGATGGCGGACTCCGGCGCCCGTGGTTCCCAGGCGCAGATCCGCCAGTTGGCCGGTATGCGCGGCCTGATGGCCAACACCGCCGGCAAGACCATTGAAATCCCCATCAAGGCAAACTTCCGCGAGGGCCTGACCGTTCTGGAATACTTCATCTCCTCCAGAGGCGCCCGCAAGGGCATGGCCGATACCGCCCTGCGCACCGCCGACTCCGGTTATCTGACCCGCCGCCTGGTGGATGTCTCCCAGCAGGTCATCATCCGGGAGGAGGACTGCGGCACCCGGGAGGGCATCACCATTTCGGAGATTTCCGAGAAGGGCCAGGTGATCGAATCCTTTGCGGAGCGGCTGAAGGGCCGCTATCTGACCGACCCCATCCTGGATCAGGAGACCCAGGAGGTTCTGATCGACGACGAAACCATGCTGATGCCCTCCTTCGAGAAGCTCCTGCGGACCCGCAAGTGGGTTCAGCACTGCATTGATGGCGACCTGACCTTCGACCCCGCTGTGGATGAGCAGCCTACCGTCAAGATCCGCTCTGTCCTGGATTGCCGGGCCCGCTCCGGCGTCTGCTCCAAGTGCTACGGTATGAACCTGGCCATCGGCGAGCGGGTTGGCCTGGGCGAGGCCGTCGGGATCATCGCGGCCCAGTCCATCGGCGAGCCGGGCACCCAGCTGACCATGCGGACGTTCCACACCGGCGGCGTTGCCGGCGATGATATCACCCAGGGCCTGCCCCGAGTGGAGGAACTGTTTGAGGCGCGGAAGCCCAAGAAGATGGCCCAGCTGGCGGAGGCTTCCGGCCGGATCTCCATTGAGGAAACCAAGCGCGGTTCCCTGGTGGACGTTCGGATCACTCCCCCCGATGGGGACGGCGAGGTGAAGGGCCCCTATACGCTGCCCTACTCCGCGCTGGTTGTCAAGGAGGGCCAGATGGTGAAGAAGGGCGAGGTGCTCACCACCGGCGCCCTGTCTCCCCATGACGTTCTGCGCATCCGGGGTATTTCCGCCGTGCATAACTACCTGATCCAGGAGGTTTTGCGGGTTTACCGCCAGCAGGGCGTTGACATCAACGACAAGCATATCGAGGTCATCTGCCGTGAGATGATGCGCAAGGTTCAGGTGGACGATGCGGGAGATTCCGACCTGCTTTCCGGCTCCACCATCGAGCTGATGGAGTACGAGGATGCCCGGGACGCGGTTCAGGCCCGCATTGATATGGGCGAAGTGAACGCCGAAACCGGCGAACCCCTGAAGCTGCCCACCATGACCCGCCTGCTGATGGGCATTACCAAGGCTTCTCTGGCCACTGAGTCCTTCCTGTCCGCCGCTTCCTTCCAGGAGACCACAAAGGTTCTGACGGAGGCCGCCATCAAGGGCAAGGTGGATCACCTGCAGGGCCTGAAAGAAAACGTGATTATCGGCAAGCTGATTCCCGCCGGGTCCGGCCTGACCCGCTTCCGCCAGCCTGATGTGCTGGAGCTGGAGGATGAAAAGAAAGCGGCTGAGTCTCCAGAAGAGGAAATGCTGATCCAGGAGACCGCTCCCGAGGAGGATTCCGAGAGCCTGCTGACCGAGGCGCTGATGTCTGCTCTGGCGGAGGATGTCGGCAGCGAGGATGATTTCCTGGACGACGACAACGACGAGGACAGCAGCGAGGACGAGGACGAATAATTTCCGGCATAAGGCAAGGGCGATGCTTTCCCTCTGCTGTCAATCAAACCCTTTATCCCCTGATGATTTTTCATCAGGGGATATTTTTATGCAAAGGGAACATACTAGAGCGGCAAAGCATTGGTTCCTGCATCCCCCGGGCGGGGACGCGGAGCCTTCCCAGTAAAACAAAAGGCGGAAATGAGCATGGAACAGTTTTACCTGAAACCCAGAATCTATACCGGGCCGGACAGCCTGGATGCCCTTGCGCGGCTGGAGGCGGAGCGGGTGCTGGTGGTGACCGACCCCTTCTGGAGCCGGGGAGGGGTGTCTCAGGTGGTGAGAAAAATCGGCGGCCAGGTGCGGCTGTTCGACCAGGTGACCGGGGAGCCGGACACGGGGATGGCCGCAAAGGGGGTGGCGGTGTTTCAGGAGTTCCAGCCGGAGGCCATGGTTGCCCTGGGCGGCGGCTCTGTGCTGGACTGCGCCAAGGCGATACGGAAATTCGCCCTGCCGGAGGGCCGGGGGATTCCCCTGTGGGCGATTCCGACCACCGCCGGAACGGGCAGCGAAGTGACCAGCTTCGCGGTGATCGGCGACCGGGGGACAAAAATCCCCCTGGTGGAGGACGGGCTGCTGCCCGAGGCGGCGATCCTGAACCCGGAACTGCTGAAAACCCTGCCGGGAAAGGCGGTGGCGGACACCGGGATGGACGCCCTGAGCCACGGCGTGGAGGCGTTTGTGTCCACCGGCTCAAATCCCTTTTCCCAAAGCCTGGCGGAATCGGCGGTTGCCCGCATCTGGAAGGCGCTGCCCCGGGCGGCGGCGGGCGATCAGGAGGCCAGAGCAGGGATGCTGGCCGCCTCCTGTATGGCGGGCGCCGCCTTCAACAGCGCGTCCCTGGGCATCTGCCACTCCCTCTCCCATGCCCTGGGGGGAAGATTCCACATTCCCCACGGCAGGCTGAACGGCGTTCTTCTGCCGGTGGTCGTGAAATTCAACGCCGGGCTGGACGGCGGCCTGACCGATGCCGCAGAGGGGTATGCTCAACTGGCGCGGCGCTGCGGGCTGACGGGCAGCGGCGGAAGGGCGGGGGTCTTTGCCCTGCTCCGGGGGCTGAACCGGCTGCGGGATCGGCTGGAGCTGCCCAAAACCCTGGCGGAGGCGGGGATTGACGGCGAGGCGCTGAAAAGCGCCCTGCCGGAGCTGGCCCGGGCCGCCGTAAAAGATGTGTGTACGGCCACGAACCCCAGACCGGCGGGGCCCGCAGATCTGGAGCGCCTGCTGAAGGAGGCCCTATGATGGAGTCCTTGCTCAGCGTGGGGATCGACATCGGAACCACGACCACCCAGCTCGTGTTCTCCCGCCTGACCCTGGAAAATCAGGGCAACCCCTTTTCCGTGCCCCATGTGGTGATCCGGGACCGGGAAATCCTCTACCGCAGCCGGATCTATTTCACCCCCTTGAAATCCGATGTGCGCATCGACGGCCCGGGAGTGCGGGAGATCGTGGCCCGGGAGTATGAAAGGGCCGGCGTCCGGCGGGAGCAGGTGGACACCGGCGCGGTGATTATCACGGGGGAAACCGCCCGAAAGGAGAACGCCCGGGAGGTGCTGCGGGAGCTTTCAGACTTTGCCGGGGAGTTCGTGGTGTCCACGGCGGGGCCGGATCTGGAGAGCATCCTGGCGGCCCGGGGCGCGGGGGCTGAGCAGGCCAGCGCGGAACGGGAGGGAGTGCTTCTCCACTTCGACATCGGAGGCGGAACCAGCAATCTGGCGGCCTACCGGCAGGGCAGGCTGATCTCCACCGGCTGCCTGGATATCGGGGGCCGGGTGGTGAAATATCAGAATGGCAGGCTCACCTGGATCGCGCCGAAAATTCAGAAGCTGCTGCCGGATCTGCAAGAGGGGCAGACCGCCACGGAGGAACGGCTGCTGCCGGTGGTAGACCTGCTGGTTCACGGGCTGGAGGCGGCGGCAGGGCTGCGGCCTGTGGAGGAGGCAGACCGCCTGCTGACCACCCACAAGCTGCCGTCCTGGGAGGGGCAGCTTCGCTATGTGTCCTTTTCCGGCGGCGTGGCGGATATGATCTGGCATCCGAAGGAGGACTGGACCGCCTTTGGCGACCTGGGGGTGCTGCTGGGGCGGGGGATTGCCCGGTCGAAGCTGATGAAACAGGCGGCCCCCGTCCGGCTCCCGGAAACCATCCGGGCCACCGTGATCGGCGCGGGGACCCAGACCACAGAGCTTTCCGGCTCTACGGTGTTTTACCGGGGGATTTCCTTCCCCCTGCAAAATCTGCCCGTTCTGCGGCTGGAGCAGGAGGAAGTGACCGCGAGGCTGCTGGAGGAACGCTCCCGATGGTTGGGGGATGACCGGGGCCGGGTGCCCTTTGCCCTGAGTATTCCGGGACTGAGAAGCCCCGGCTTTGAGCAGGTGCAGCGGCTGGCCGGAGAGCTGGCCCAAGGCTATGAAAGGCTGGAGGGCCTGGTTCCCGTCATTGTCCTGGAGCAGGATATGGCCAAGGCGCTGGGGCAGGCGTTGGCGGTGAAGCACAGGGGGCCGCTGCTCTGCCTGGATGGAATCCGGGCCCGGAATGGCGACTACCTGGACGTGGGGCAGCCGGTGGCCGGGGGAGCGGTCCTGCCCGTGATCGTCAAAACCCTGGCATTTCCGGGGAACCCCTGATTCCACCTGCGATGGCGCGATTGCGCAGAGGTTCCCCAAGCAAAGGAGCGTAGAAATGATTTTAAAAACCAGGCTGCAGGGCCATACCTACCAGTTTCACTCCGTCAAGGAGGTGATGGCCAAAGCCAATGAGGAGAAGTCCGGCGACGGGCTGGCCGGGATCGCCGCCGAAAACGCGGAGGAGCGGGTGGCGGCCAAGGTGGTGCTGTCCGCCCTGACGCTGGCGGATCTGCGGAACCATCCGGCGGTGGACTACGATGAGGACGAGGTCACCCGCATCATTCAGGATGACCTGAATGAGAAGATTTATGAGGAGATCAAGGGCTGGACGGTGGCGGAGCTGCGGGAGTGGCTGCTGGACGAGAAAAACGGCAGCGAGGCCATCCGCCGGATCTCCCGGGGACTGACCTCGGAGATGATTGCGGCGGTGGCCAAGCTGATGAGCAACCTGGACCTGGTTTACGGGGCAAAAAAGATCAGGGTCACGGCCAAGTGCAATACCACCATCGGCCTGCCGGGGACCCTGTCCGCCCGGCTGCAGCCCAATCATCCGGTGGACGATCCGGATGGAATTATGGCCTCCCTGCTGGAGGGGCTGACCTTTGGCGTGGGGGACGCGGTGCTGGGCCTGAACCCGGTGGACGATTCCACGGAATCGGTCAAGCGGGTGTTGGAGCGCTTTCAGGACATCAAGGAAAAGTGGAAGATCCCCACACAAACCTGCGTCCTGGCCCATGTGACCACCCAGATGGACGCCATCCGCATGGGGGCGCCCACCGACCTGATCTTTCAGTCCATTGCGGGCAGTCAAAAGGGCAACGAGGCGTTCGGCTTTTCCGGGGCGACCATTGAGGAGGCCCAGGCCCTGGCCCTGAGCCGGGGCACCGCCACCGGGCCCAATGTGCTGTACTTTGAGACGGGCCAGGGCTCTGAACTTTCCAGCGAGGCCCACCACGGCGCGGATCAGGTGACCATGGAGGCCCGCTGCTACGGCTTTGCCCGGCACTACCATCCGTTTCTGGTGAATACGGTGGTGGGCTTTATCGGGCCGGAGTATCTGTATGACGCCAGGCAGGTGACCCGGGCCGGGCTGGAGGATCACTTTATGGGGAAGCTCAGCGGGCTGCCCATGGGCTGCGACGCCTGCTACACCAACCACATGAAAGCGGATCAGAACGACATTGAAAATCTGGCGGTGCTGTTGACAGCGGCGGGCTGCACCTATTTTATGGGCGTCCCCCACGGGGACGATGTCATGCTGAACTACCAGAGCACCGGCTATCAGGAGACCGCCGCCCTGCGGGAAACCTTCGGGTTAACGGCGATTCCGGAGTTTCAGCGCTGGCTGGAGGAGATGGGCTTTGTGGAAAACGGCAGGCTGACCGAAAGGGCCGGCGACGGCTCTATCCTGCTGGAATAGGGGGAAGAAGGTTGAACGAACAGGAGATTCGGGACATGATAACCCGGCTGGTCAGGGAGATGCGGGAGGAAAAGGAGCCGCTCCCGGACGAGCCGGTTCAGGACAGCGCCCGGGAGGAGGCCCGGGAGGGCTGCCTGCCGGACATCACGGAGGTGGATCTGCGCAGGCAGTATCTGATCGAGCATCCTGCCCACGGGGCGGAGTTCCGCAGGCTCAAGGAAAAGACCCCGGCCCGGCTGGGCCTGGGCCGGGCCGGGGCCCGCTACCGGACGGAGACGATGCTCCGTATGCGGGCAGATCACGCGGCTGCCCAGGATTCGGTGTTTTCCCTGGTGCCGGAGGACTTCGCCCAGCGGCAGGGGTATGTGCCGGTGCAGACCCTGTGCGAAAATAAGGACGTCTATCTGACCCGGCCCGACCTGGGCCGGAGGTTTGACGAGGAGGCACAGAAGGTGATCCGGGATACCCTGGGCAGCCGGCCAAGGGTAGCGCTGGTGGTGGGGGACGGCCTGTCCTCGGCGGCCATTGAGGCCAACGGGGCGGACTGTATGCGCTCCATCCAGCAGGGGCTGGATGCCCGCGGCATCCCCTATTCCAAGGTGATCTTTGTCCGGTATTGCAGAGTGGGGGCCTCCGACCACATCGGCAGCCTGACGGAGGCGGAACTGGTGTGTATGCTGGTGGGGGAGAGGCCCGGCCTGGTGACGGCGGAGAGTATGTCCGCCTATCTCACCTACGGGGCCAGAATCGGGGTGCCGGAATCCCAGCGGACGGTGATTTCCAATATCCACAAGGGAGGGACCCCCGCTGTGGAGGCCGGAGCCCATATTGCGGAGCTCATTGAGACCATGCTGCACTACAAAACCTCCGGCGTGGAGCTGAAGGCGAAGCTGGCGGTGAGCGCATGACGGGAGATCTGATCCCGGTGCGGATCTTGGGAGCCAGGAGCATTGCCAATGTCAGCGAGGATCTGGCCCGGCATCTGAAGCTGCGGCAGGGCTGGCGCAGCATCGGCATTTTGACCACAGACTGCGATGACGCCACCTACTGCGCCCTGGATCAGGCAACCAAGGCGGCCCGGGTGGAGGTGGTCTACGGGAAAAGCCTCTACGCCGGGGCGGGCAATGCCACCGCAAAGCTGGCCGGGGAGGTCATCGGCATCCTGGCGGCGCAGACCCCGTCGGAGATCACAGCGGGGCTGACTGCGGCGGCGGGCATTCTGCGGGACGGTCTGGGCTTCCGTTCCGCCGGAGAGGACGGTGACAGCGCCTACTTTGCCCATACTGTCGCCAGCACCGGCAGCTACCTTTCCGCCCAGGCGGGGGTCGCGGAGGGGGAGCCGCTGGCCTATCTGGTGGCTCCGCCTATGGAGTCGGTGATGGGGCTGGACGCGGCAATGAAGGCGGCGGACGTGACCATGAAGCGCTGGTTTGCTCCGCCCAGCGAGACAAACTACGGCGGCGGACTGCTGACAGGCACCCAGTCCGCTTGTCAGGCGGCGTGCCTGGCCTTTGCCCGGGCTGTCATTGACGCCGCCGGAAAACCCAGGGAGGTGTAGCCATGGATTTAGATCGGGATTTGGCCTCCGTCCAGGAGGTGCGGGATCGGATGAGCCGGGCCAGGCAAGCCGGTGCCCAGCTTGCCGCAATGGGGCAGGATCAGTTGGACAAGCTCTGTGACGCGGTGCATCAGGCGGCGGCGGCCAACGCCGCCCGCCTGGGAAAGCTGGCACAGGAGGAAACCGGCTTTGGAAAGGCGGAGGACAAGGAGAAGAAAAACCTGTTTGCCGCCAACCGGGTCTACGAGGCCATCAGGGGCAAGCGGTATATCGGCCTGCTCCGGGAGGATCTGGAGGCGCAGGTCGTGGAAATCGGGGTGCCGCTGGGGATCATCGCGGGACTGGTTCCCTCCACAAACCCCACCTCCACGGTGATTTATAAGGCGATGATCGCGCTGAAAGCGGGCAACCCCATTCTTTTCTCCCCTCATCCCAGCGCGGTGAAGTGTATTCTGGAGGCCACGCGGATCGTGTCCCTGGCCGTGGAGGGGGTGGGCGGCCCCAAGGACGCGGTTCAATGCCTGGAGCAGCCCACCCCGGAGGCGACCCAGGCCCTTCTGAAGCATCCGGACCTGAAGCTGACCCTGGCCACCGGCGGCGCCGCCATGGTGCGGATGGCCTACTCCACCGGGCACCCGGCCATCGGTGTGGGCGCGGGCAACGGCCCGGCCTATCTGCACCCCTCCTGCGACGTGGGGGAGGCCGTCCGGCGGATCTTTGCCTCAAAGACCTTTGACAACGGCACAATTTGCGCCTCTGAGCAATCCATTGTGGTGTCTGAAAAGATGGAGGCAGCCGTGGTGGAGGAACTGCGCCGCCAGGGAGGATGGCTGCTGGAGCAGGAGGAAAAGGAAAAGCTGTCCCGGTGGATGCTCCGGCCCAACGGCACCATGAATCCCGCCATCGTGGGCAAGTCCGCCCAGGCCCTCTGCGCGATGGCCGGGCTTGGCGCCCCGCCCGAGGGCACTCGGGTGCTGCTGGTGCGGGAGGATCAGGTGGGGGATCAGTACCCCTTCTCCGGCGAAAAGCTGGCCCCCATTTTGGCCTTTTATGTGGAAAAGGACGAGGAAGCCTGCCGCCAGCGCTGCGTGGAGATTCTGCGCCACGAAGGGGCGGGCCATAGCTTTATGATCCACGGAACCGACCGGGAGGCGGTCATGCGCTTTGCCCTGGAGGTTCCCGCGTCCCGGGTGCTGGTGAATACCCCCGGCGCGTTGGGCGGGATCGGAGAGACGACAAACCTGTTCCCGGCCCTGACACTGGGCTGCGGCGCGGCGGGAGGCTCCTCCTCTTCGGACAATATCGGGCCCCAGCACCTGTCGGAGATCCGGCGGGTGGCCTGGGGGATTCGGGAGATTCAAAGGGAATCCCCGGAGGGGGGAACCGAAGAGGCCCTGGTGGAGCAGTTGGTGGCACAGATCATGCGGAGGTTGAGCTGAGTTGAAGGAAGAGAAGGCGGGCGCGGCGGTTCTGGCGGCCCCGATTTTGTCCCCGCCCCGGGAGGAGGCCGGGGAGCTGGAGCCCCGGCTGGCGGAGGAGCGGCCAAAGCAAAGGCCGGTGAAACGGGCGGCAGCCCGGACGGAGAGCAGTGTACGGCGGGAGAAAGGAGTTACAAAAATGCCCAATACGAATGCGTTAGGAATGGTGGAGACCAAAGGACTGGTTGGAGCGATTGAGGCGGCGGACGCCATGGTAAAGGCGGCCAACGTGCAGCTCGTTGGCAAGGAGCAGATCGGCAGCGGCCTGGTGACAGTCATGGTTCGCGGCGACGTGGCGGCAGTCAAGGCGGCAACGGACGCGGGGGCCGCCGCCTGCGAAAAGGTAGGGGAGCTGATTTCCGTCCATGTGATCCCCCGGCCCCACGCGGAGGTGGAAACCATCCTGCCCCATGGCACCAGGGATGGGGAATAAATGGCGCTGATCACAGAGGCGGAGGCCCGGGCGCGCTCTGACGGAGGCACCCGGGGCCCGGTGGTGCTGGAGCCGGGGGAAGTGCTTTCCCCATCGGCCCGGGCCTATCTGACAGAACACCGGGTGCAGGTGACCCGGGCAAAAACCGCCTCCGGCTATCGAACGGAGGGGGGAGCGCCGCTGAAGGAAAAGCCGGAGCACATGACCCATCTGAACGGCCATATCCTGGTGGACAAGACCCATCCCCGCATCGAATTTCGGGGAATGATCGACCTGCTGGAGGGGGAGATCCTTCTGGCGCAGTTGGCCGCCCATCGATCCGGCTATGAGGAGCTGACAGAGGAACTGGGGGAGGTCCTCCGGTTTGCGCGGCAGTGCATCCGGTACGACGTGCTGGAGGAGCAGGTGGGGGAGGTGACCCTCTGCGGCCTGACGGCGGCGGAGCTGCGGGAGCGCTCCCACCATCCGGAGAAGTATTACGGCCAGGGGCACTTCCTCCCCTCCTATCAGGACGGGGAAGTCATGCTCCGGCTGAACCGGGTGCGCGTCACGGTGCGGCAAGCGGAGCTGGCGGCCTGCCGGGCCTGGCCGGCGGCATCTCCCCACAGCCGGCAGGATCTTGTCCGGGGGCTGAACCGGCTGTCCAGCCTGCTGTGGATTCAGATGATACGCCTGAAGGCGGGAAAGTATGGAGAAAAACATGGAACTCATGATGGAGCGGCTGACTGAGGCGGTGGTAGCTCAGATCGGCCTGGAAATTGAGGCGTCCGGCCGCCATGTACACCTGTGCCGCCGGGATGTGGAGGCCCTGTTCGGCCCGGGCTATCAGCTGACAAGGGTGCGGCCCCTGTCCCAGCCGGGGCAGTTTGTCTGCCGGGAGCGGGTCACGCTGGCGGGGCCCAAGGGAAGCATCCCCAATGTGGTGATCCTGGGGCCGGAGCGAAAAGAAAGTCAGGCGGAGATCTCCTTGACCGACGGGAATGTCCTGGGGGTCAGGCCCCCGGTGCGGCAGAGCGGAATGCTCAGCGGCACCCCCGGCATCATCATCCGAAATGGGCAGCGGGAGGTTCGGCTGGATCACGGCCTGATCGTGGCCCGGCGGCATATCCACCTGACTCCGGAGGCGGCGGAAACCCGGGGCCTCCGGGACGGACAGGTGGTGCGGCTGAAATGCCTCACCGCCCGCCCCGCCATTTTTGAGGACGTGGTGGTGCGTGTCAGCCGGGAGAGCGCACCGGCGGTGCATATCGACTATGATGAGGCCAACGCCTGCGGCTTCCGCAAGGGGGATCGGGGCGTGGTGCTGTCGTGACGGAGGAAGCGCTGATCCAGACGGCGGTGGAGCGGGTGCTGGAGCGGTTGGGCGGCGGCCTGATCCTGGACGCGCTCTCCGTGGAGGGAATGATGGAGGCAGGCTATGGCCTTGCCCTCTGCCCGGAGGCAAAGGCGATCCTGGGCGCCCTTTTGCAGGGGCGCCGGGTGGCCGTCCTGGGCGCGGGCCTGGAGAGCAGGAGCCTGCCCGGAAGCGGCAGCCCCGGCCTGGGGCAGCTGCTGCGGGAAGGCGAGGCCAGGCTGAAGCGCCTGGGAGTGGAGATCCTGGAGGACAGGCCGGAGAGGAAAGCGGAACGCCGCCCGCTGATCACCCTGGGCCAGGCAAAGCAGCTTGCCGCCCGGGACGAGCCGATTCCCTCCGGGGCCATTGTCACCCCCTCGGCGGCGGACTTCTGGAAAGAGCAGGGGAGGAGCCTATGAAAATCGGGCGGGTCGTTGGCGCGCTGTGGGCCACAAAGAAGGTGCCGGAGCTTGCGGGGATTCCGTTCCTGCTGGTGGAGCCGGAGGGCGGCGGAGGGGTGTTTGCCGCCGCCGACTCCGTGGGGGCCGGGCCGGGCGAGCGGGTATTGGTTGCCCAGGGCAGCGCCGCCAGGCTTTCCCCGGGGCAGCCCCTGGACGCCCGGATCATCGGCATCATTGACGCTGTGGAGAGCCGGAAGGAGGGCAAAAATGTCGGTCAATGAGGGAATCGTTTATCTGATGGTGATTTTTATGGCCCTGGGCGCCGTAGACCGTATCATCGGCGGGAAATTCGGCCTGTCCCGGCAGTTTGAGGAGGGAATCCTGGCCATGGGTTCCCTGGCTCTGGCCATGGTGGGCATCATCTGCCTGGCCCCGGTGCTTGCAAAGCTGCTGAAGCCAGTGGTGGCGCCGGTCTATGCCTTTCTGGGGGCGGACCCGGCCATGTTTGCGGGCACGATCCTGGCCAATGACATGGGGGGTGCGCAGCTTGCAAAGGAGCTGGCCCTGACGCAGGAGGCGGGGCAGTTTGGCGGGCTGATCGTGGGCTCCATGCTGGGCCCTACCATTGTGTTTACCATTCCGGTGGCCCTGGGTATTTTGAAGCCGGAGGATCAGCCGTTCCTGGCCACCGGCGTGTTGGCCGGAGTGATCACCGTGCCCATCGGGGGCCTGGTTGGGGGCCTGGCGGCGGGGTTCGGGCTGGGGTTTGTCCTGCGCAACCTGATCCCCATTGCGCTGATCGCCGTCCTGATCGCCGTGGGCCTGTGGCTGGTTCCCAAGGGGATGGTCAAGGGGTTCCGGGTGTTCGGGAAAGGGGTGGTGATCGTCATCACCGTTGGCCTGGCGGCGGCGATCATTCAGGCGCTGACCGGCCTTGCGGTCATTCCCGGCATGACGGATATCCGGGAGGGGTTTCAGACCGTGGGAGAGATTGCCATTGTGCTGGCGGGGGCGTTTCCGCTGGTCTATGGGATCACCAGGCTCTTCCAAAGGCCGCTGATGAAGCTGGGCAAGCTGCTCGGCATCAACGAGCAGGCTGCGGCGGGCCTGGTGGCTACCCTGGCCAATGACATCCCCATGTTCAACCTGTTCCATGAAATGGATGATCGGGGGAAGGTCATCAATGTGGCCTTTGCGGTTTCCGCCGCCTTCGTGTTCGGAGATCACCTGGGCTTTACCGCAGGCTTTGATTCAAGTATGATCCTGCCCATGATCCTGGGCAAGCTGACCGGCGGGATCACCGGGGTACTGGCGGCCCTGTGGATGACCGGGAAGCGGACGTAAAGGGAGGCGAATCAATGGAAACAGCGAATTTAGAGCGGCTGGTCCGGCAGGTGGTGCGGGAGCTGCTGGCCGGAGGGGTAAAAAAAGTCCCGGTGCCCGCCCTGTCTGTGTCCGAAGCGCATCGGCTGGACACGGGAAAGAGCGGGGACCGGGTGTATACACGGGACTTGTTTTCCGTTGCGGAGAGCCCACGGCTGGGCGCGGGGATCATGGAGATGACGGACAGCCGGTTCCCCTGGAAACTGACCTATGATGAAATGGACTATATCATCGAGGGGCAGCTGGACGTGATAGAACAGGGCCGCACCACCTCCGCCGGGCCAGGGGAACTGCTCTATATTCCCAAGGACAGCAGCATTGAATTTGCCGCCCGGGGGCATTGCAGGTTCCTCTACTTTGTCTATCCGGCTAACTGGCAGACGTAGGAAAGCGCCGATCACGCGCTTTCTTAGCTCCCGAAGGGCAGCAGCCGGTAGAGCTTGCCATCGGTGGCCAACAGGTCTACCGTGTTGTCGTCATGGAAGGTGAGCTGATATTCCATCGTGGTGCCGTCGGCGCTGTCGGTCATGCTGAGCGTGAGGACATCGCCGCTGTCTGTCAAAGTCCAGGTGCCTGAATCGGTGTCGCTGACCTTCTCCTTGGTGTAGGTTCCGTCCCCAGAGAAGGTCCAGGCGGCGTCGCCTCTCTCGCAGTACCAGAGAGTGGCGCAGAGGATGGAGGGATAATCGGTGGGAACCGTCACCACGTCCTCTTCGGAGGCGGCGCCCAGCTCAATGGTGCCGGTATCTGTCACAGCAGAGGAGATCGGCGTTTTTTCTCCGCCGCAGCCGCACAGCAGCAGGGCGCAGAGGCAAATGCCGGTGACGAGGGCGAGAATACGGTTCATAATGCTTCCTCCTTTTTGTTCAGAGCGTACCGAAGAAATACCCTTTCCGTATTGGGCGCCGCCGGAAACGAAAGCGCCCGGGGCAGGGGGAGTTCCCGTGAAGCGGAACTTTCGCGGGAATCCGGCTCAGCGGCTGACCTGATAGGTGCCGGAGCCGGTCAGCTCCACGCAGGAATGATAGTATTCCGTCATGGCGGCAATCATGTAGTCAAGATCCTTGACCCCGGCAGTCTCATAGCAGGAGTGCATGGATAGCTGGGCAAGGCCCACGTCGATGGTGTTGATGGAAACCTGGCTGGTGCAGATATTGCCCAGCGTGCCGCCGCTCGTCAGATCAGAGTGGTTGCTGAATAGCTGGCAGGGGATGCCGGCCCGTTTGCAGATGACGCGGAAGATGGCTGCGGAGGTGGAGTCTGTGGCGTATTTCTGGCCGCCGTGGAATTTGATCACCAGGCCCCGGTTCATCAGGGGATAGGTGGTGGGATCAGCCTTCTCCGGATGGTTGGGATGCTTAGCGTGGGAGTTGTCCGCAGAAACCATGAAGCTGGAGGCCAGGATGGAGCGATACGCCTGAAAGCTCAGCCCCAGGCACTCGCCGATCCTGCGCATGGTGGTGCTCAGGAAGTCGGAATGGGCGCCGTTCTTGGTGGTGGAGCCCACCTCCTCGTTGTCAAACAGCGTGACCAGGGAGACTGTGCTGTCATTGTGACCGGCCAGGAACCCCTTGGTGATGCCATAGGCGCCCTGCAAATCGTCCAGCCTGGGGGCGGAGAAAAACTCGTTGTGGGCGCCCCAGATGGTGCCGGGGGTGCGGTTATACAGGAACAGATCGTGGGCCAGAAGATCGGCCCCCGTTTTCCCGATGGTCTTCGCCACGGTATCCAGGAAGGTTCCCCGGGCAGCCTCGTCCCCATAGAGGGGGGTCATGTCGGTTTGGATGGAAATTGTCTCGTTGCTGGCCGCGCTGCGGTTCATGTGGATGGCCAGGTGAGGGATCACCAGCAGGTCGCGATCCACATTGACCAGGCGGCTCACCAGCTTGCCCCCCTCCTCCACGACCACCCGGCCTGCCACAGACAGGGGGCGGTCATACCAGGTGACGGGAATCATTCCGCCGTACTTTTCCACATTCAGCCGGGTGTAGCCTTCGGAGCAAAGATCCATCCGCCCTTTCAGGCGGAAGGTGGGGGAGTCGATATGGGCGGCGGCGCAATGGAAGCTGCGCACCTGCCCCTTGGGAACGCGGAAGGCGATGACAGAATCCAGATCCCGGCGGACAAAATAGCCCTGTCCCGGCTCCAGATTCCAAATATCCCCCTCGGACAGCTCGGTCATACCGGCCTCGGAAAACATCTGGCAGAAGTTTTCCGAGGCGTGAAAGCAGGTGGGGGAGCGGGAGATGAAATCGATCAGCTCCCGGGTCGTTTGGTTGGACATATTTAAGAATACCTCGTTTTCTGGGGGACCTCGGAATCCATCGCCGCCAGCTTCTGCCGGTTGGATCAGAGCGTCCCGATTCTTTCAACACAAGGCACAGTATAGCATATTCGGAGGGAATCGTCAAAGTCTGAGAACTGTCGATAGGATGAAAACCGGCATTGAATTTTCCGCTGCCTTGTGATACATTATAAGACAGGGAAACAGGACGGGCAAAAAACAGCCCACATTTGACCGCCGCAGAACGGCGGCGGGGAGAGGAGCGAAATATGGAGGAGCATTACATCGGGATCGATTTGGGCGGCACCAATGTGAAAGCCGGTGTTGTAAACGAAGCGGGCCAGATCCTTGCGAAGGTACATATCCCTTGCCCCATCAACGACGGCGACAAGGCCATTCTCGCGGCCATTGAGGAGGCCGCAAGGCAGGCGATGGCGGCGGCGGGGATTCCCGTGGAGCGGGTGGCGTCCATCGGCGTAGGCACCCCCGGCATCGCAAATTCGGACACCGGCATTGTGGAGTATTCCTGCAATCTGCATTTCAGCAATACCCCTCTGGGCATCGAGCTTTCCCGGCGTTTCCGGAAAGAGGTTCTGATCGAGAACGACGCCAACGCCGCCGCCCTGGGCGAGTTTTATGCCGGCGCGGGCAAGGGCTGCGAGAGCCTGGTGGCCATCACCATCGGCACCGGCATCGGCGGCGGCGTGATCATCCACAACCGTCTGCTGACCGGCTTTAACTTCGCCGGGGCGGAACTGGGCCATACCGTGATCGTCCAGGGCGGAGAACTGTGCGGCTGCGGACGGAGAGGCTGCTTTGAAGCATACGCCTCCGCCACTGCCCTGATTCGCCAGACCAAGGCGGCGATGGCGGCCCACCCAGGCTCCCGGATGTGGGAGATCGTTCAGGGGGATCTGTCGCGGGTGGATGGCCGCACCTCCTTTGCCGCCATGGAGCAGGGGGACGAGGCCGCCGCAGAGCTGATCCGGACCTACGCGGGCTATTTGGCAACCGGGATCACCAATATGGTGAATATCTTCCAGCCGGAGGTGGTCTGCGTGGGCGGCGGCGTTTCCAATGCCGGGGAGGCCCTGATGGCCCCTGTGCGGGAGATATTAGATCGGGAGGATTACGCCCGGGCCTCCAAGCGCCGGTGCAGGCTGGCCCTGGCTGCCCTGGGCAACGACGCGGGGATCATTGGCGCGGCGATGCTGTCCAAGTTCTGTTGAGCGCCGAAAGCGGAAGGCGGCTGAGTGAATCAGCCGCCTTCCTTCAATCACTGAAACGCCTTGGCAACGCGAGAGGACTCGGTGACAATTTTCACAGGCTGAGTGAAATCAAGGGTGAACAGGTTGATGAAAGACTTGGCGTCCACCATGATCGAGTCGTCCAGGGAGTGGAGGAACACGTCCTCGGGCACCTCGCAGGCAAGGCGCTGCAGCCTTTGCAGCTCGTCAACGGAATTGAATTTTTTTGTAATAACCATAAGGATACCTCCGATTTAGATTGAAATATAAACTTATTATACCGGAATCCCCCGGGATTTCAAGTGGATTCGCAAGTTTTTTGCAGAAAGTGGAGTTGCCTATGAGCTGGATCGACCTGCATATACACACAACCGCCTCAGACGGGACAGAAACGCCCTCCCGGGTCGTGGAGCTGGCAAAAGAGAGGGGGCTGCCCGTCATTGCCATCACCGACCACGACACCATGGGCGGCGTGGCAGAGGCCCGGGAGGCCGGCCGGCGGCTTGGGGTGGAAGTGATCGGCGGCATTGAGATCTCCACGGACTGGAAAGGGGAAGAGGTGCATCTGCTGGGCTATTTTCCGGGCTCGGGATCTTCGGATTTGGAACCGTTGATGCGCTGGAATGTCCGGAGCCGGGAAAGTCGGAACGAGAGGATTGTGGCCGCCCTGAGGGAGGCGGGGTGCCCGATTTCCATGGAAGCCCTGAAATCGGCCCATCCCGGAGCGGTTCTCGGCCGCCCGCACATTGCGGAGGCGCTGGTGGGCTGCGGCTGGGCAGAGAGCGTCGCCGATGCCTTTCACCGCTATCTGTCCCGGGGCTGCCCCTTTTATCAGGCGCGGCCCAAAATGCCGTTTTCAGAGGCGGCGGAGGCAGTCTCCGGGGCCGGCGGCGTGCCGGTACTGGCCCACCCGCTGCAATATCGGTATTCCCGCGAAAAGCTGGAGGAATTTGTGTCCTATGGGGCAAGCTGCGGCGTCAGGGGGCTGGAGGTCTATTATACCGGCTATGACCGGGAGCAGAGGGCGCTTTTAAAGGAGCTTGCCCGGAAAAACGGGCTGATCGAAACCGGCGGCAGCGATTTTCACGGGGCCCGGAAGCCTGAGATCCAGCTGGGCACCGGCACCGGGGAGCTCCGGGTGCCGGAGGAGGCCGCAGCCCGGCTGAAACAGCTTTGGCCCACCGGGCCGGGGCAGCCCGGGCGGAACAGCCGCTGAGCAGAGAAAACCCCCGCCGGATTTCGGTTCCGGCGGGGGCTTCTGCGGGGGTCATGCCCTCCGGTATGCCTCTATGATTTCGGCGATATACATATCGTGAAAATCGCGGCTGGGATAGTTCTTGCCGATCAGATCCTGCTCCAGGAAGGAGCCGGGGGTCAGCGTCTGCCGGTATAGCTTGCGGCAGACCAAAACCAGTTCCGCTTCGGCGAAATAGGGGGCGCCGCATTCGGCAGCCTCCACCGTGAAGCCGCAGCGGGCGATCTTGTCCTCATCCCGGCCGCTGACGCGGCCGCAGTAGACCAACTGCTCCCGGTATTCCTCGGGCAGGAAGGACAGGGTGAACGTGTTCTCCCGATCCACAAAGGCTTTGGTATAGCGCTGGGGACGAATATAAACCGTGGCAACAGGCTTGTTCCACAGAATGCCCACGCCGCCCCAGCTGGCGGTCATGGTGTTGCAGCGCTCCTTTGTCCCGGCGGTGATCAGCGCCCATTGCGCGCCGATCACCTGGAACGGATTGAAGGTCAGGGCTTTCGGGTCAATTTTCGTCAGCATAGAATATCACTCCTTGAAAAAACTGATGTTTAAATGTGAAGCAGCAGCCTTGCAAATTGAAAATAGATCAGCAGGGAAATGGCGTCCACAATCGTGGTGATAAAGGGGGAGGCCATGACTGCGGGGTCAAAGCCGATTTTATCCGCCAGCATGGGCAGAGTGCAGCCCACCAGCTTGGCGCAGATAATGGTGAACACCATGGTGCAGCAGACCACCAGCGCCACAATGGGGGTGATGCCCTCGTTATGGAAAAGCATCCCGTCCACCAGCATGATCTTGGCGAAATTGACGGCGGCCAGGGTGAGGCCGCAGACCACAGCCACCCGAAGCTCCTTCCAGATCACCCGGAAGATGTCCCGGAACTCCAAATCGCCCAGGGACAGGGCCCGGATGACGGTGACGGAGGCTTGGGAGCCGGAGTTTCCGCCGGTGTCCATCAGCATGGGGATAAAAGCGGTCAGGGCGACGAAGGCCGCCAGGGAATCCTCAAAGGCGGTGATGATCTGGCCGGTAAAGGTGGCGGAAACCATCAGCAGCAGCAGCCAGGGGATGCGGGATTTCCAGGTTGCATAAATGCCGGTTTTCAGATAGGGCTTATCGGTGGGGAGGATGGCGGCCATCTTTTCGATGTCCTCGGTGACCTCTTCCTCCATGACGTCCACCGCGTCGTCAACGGTGATAATGCCCACCATGCGCTTCTCCTGATCCACCACAGCCAGGGTCAGCAGGTCGTACTTGTTGAACATCTCGGCCACGTCCTCCTGGTCGTCGGTGGTGGTGGCGCAGATGACATTTTCGTCCATGATGGTTTCCAGCTTGGTGGTGTAGGAGTTCATCAGCAAATCCTTGACGGTGACAACGCCCTCCAGATGGCGCTGGGCATCGGTGACGAACAGGATATAAATCGTCTCCATGTCCTGGCCGTGTGCGCGGATATAATCAAAGGTGGCGCCCACATCCATGGATTTCTTGACGGCCAGATATTCGCTGGTCATCATGCTGCCGGCGGAGTTTTCCGGGTAGTTGAGAAACTGATTGATGATGGTGCGGGTTTCGGGGGTGGCGTTTTCCAGCACCCGGCGGACCACGGCGGCAGGCAGCTCCTCCAGCATATCAACAACGTCATCGACGTACAGATCCTCCACAATGTGTTTCAGCTCCACGTCGCTCATGCCGCTGATCAGGTTGCCCTGGTTATCCGCCGGCAGGAAGGCAAAGACCTCGACGGCAAGCTCCTTGGGCAGCATACGATACACCAGGGCGCCCTTTTCGGGGCCCAGGCGGTCGGAAACCTCCTCCAGGAACTCCGCGATATCCGCCTCGTTCCATTCTGAGAGAATGGATTTCAGCATACGGAATTTTTTTTCACGGATCAAATCCAGAAGTTCATCCAGATTTTCCAGCGTATAGGTTTGCGTATTCAATTTTGTCTACCTCCTTACAGAAACAGTGTGAGTGTTCGGTCGGAAGCAGAAAGAACAGACTCAGGCTCAGCACCTGACGGGGGACGGGAACCAGAACGGTTGCCCGGGGCCGGGATCTTGGGCTGACTGGCCGGATTCCGCAATTCTGCAACTTCGACTATCGCCTTCCATTCGGTTCTCATCTCCTTTTTTGAATCAATAAATGGGCCTGGGGCCGGACGGCATCCCATGCCGGTGAAATCAGAGCCTGCCGCATTTTGAAATCGGCGGAAACTCATCCTCCTACTATCCTAGTCTATTTTGCCGCAAAATGCAACCGCAAATTCGCCCGCGACCAGCGCTTTCCCCATCAAAAAGAAATCTGATCTTTGCGGAGGTTCCTTGACCAAAGGCGGGACAGCGGATATAATAAGGGCAGAAATGTCAACAGGAACGGCGGGTTATTGCTATGGGAAATAAAAAGGTGACGGCGGCTATGGTTCGCCGGGAATATCGGAGCCTGGTTCGGGCGTTTCTGGCCCAGATTCCGAACCAGGAGTTGCAGCTGCGGGTGCAGTTGTCTGCGGATCACTATTTCCGCCGCTGCGCGATCTGCGTATGGGGCCAGGGCAGCCAGATCAGCCAGGACTTTGTGGAGGTCTACAACGCCATCCAAAGCGACGGCGCGAAGGCCGGCGACGCGCTCTATTTTGAGGTTTTGAGCCGGGTGACCGATCATCCCGCCTTTGCGCCGCCGGTGTTTTATGACGGGCTGCTGGAATGTGACAGGCAGCGGAATACCCGGCTTGCGGCCAAGTTCCAAAGCCTGTGCGAGTCGCTTCTGCTCCTCTTCGCGGCGGTGGATGATCAGATCACCCAGCGGGAGGCGGACTATGTAGAGGTGTGCATCGGAATCCTCCGGGATTACAGCGGAGAGCCTGCCTCATCCGTCACGGACAAGGTGCCGCGAACGGAGACCCCGTCTCCTGAAACGCCCCGGGGCAGCAGCCGGGCCGAAGCCCAAACAGAGGAATCCGGCGGGCAGGAGGAGGCCCCGGAGGAAACGGTGGAGGAGCTGCTGGCCCAGCTGGATGAGCTGTGCGGCCTGGAGCAGGTCAAGAAAGACGTCCACAGCATGATCAATCTGATCAAGGTGCGGAAGCTGCGCAAGGAGAACGGGCTGCCTGTGCCGCCTATGAGCCTGCACCTGGTCTTTCTGGGGAATCCCGGCACCGGCAAGACCACGGTTGCGCGGCTGATCGCAAAGCTCTATCACGCCATCGGGGTGCTGCCCAAGGGACAGTTGGTGGAGGTGGATCGCTCCGGCCTGGTGGCGGGCTATGTGGGCCAGACCGCCCTCAAGACCCAGCAGGTGATTGACAGGGCCATGGGCGGCGTCCTCTTTATCGACGAAGCCTATGCCCTGACCAGCCAAAAGGGGGAAAACGACTTCGGCAAGGAGGCCATCGAGGTGCTGCTGAAGAATATGGAGGATCACCGGGAGGAGCTGATTGTCATTGTGGCGGGCTATGTGGATTTGATGAGCGAGTTTATCTGCTCCAATCCCGGCCTGGAGTCCCGGTTCAACAAGTATTTCTACTTTGACGACTATACCGGGGAGCAGCTATACCGGATTTTCCTCTCCCAGTGCAGGAAGAACGGCTATGAGCCGGACGAGGAGGCCCTGTCCTATGCCCGGGATTATTTTGACCGGCTATATGAGGAGCGGGATGCCAATTTCGGCAACGCCAGGGACGTGCGCAACCTGTTTGAAACCCTGGTCGTCACCCAATCCGACCGGGTCAGCCATCTGGAGAATCCCACTGTGGAGGATCTGATGAGGGTGACGCTGGCGGATTTCAAACAAGCGGCTGAGGATGAAAACGCTCCGGCGGAGCCCGCGGCGGAACATCCGGCAGCGGAAGAATAAACGAAGGGGCCTCTGCGTTTTTTCGCAGGGGCCCCGGCGCTTCCATCCCCCGGGAATTGAAAGAATGATAGATTGACTATCCCCAGGATTCCCGCTGGAAAACAGAAGGAGGCAGCACATCTGACAATTCAACCAGATAATCGGGACAACCGGCGGAAAAGTCGGCGTCAGGCTCATGCACCTCGGGCTGACTTCGGTCAGAGACGGGCAGGGAGAGAACACAGCTGGTGCCGCTGCCGGAGGCGGTGTCCAGCAGGAGGGTGCCCTTGTGGAGCCGGGCAATCTTCTGGCAGACAGGCAGACCCAGGTTCAGGCCGTTTTCCCCGATCCCGCTGGGGGCCTGGGCGGGGGAGAAGGCGGTTTTCAGGCGTTCCGGCGGGAAGCTCCGGCCATTGTCGGACAGGGTCAGCTTCGCCTTGCCGTCAGCCTGGGACAGGGTCAGGGTGATCTGGCTTGCCTTGGCGGAAACGGCGTTGGAAACCAGGTTTAAAAGCAGCAGACGCAGGAGCGTGCGGGAACCCAGCACCAGGGGCGCCGCCTTGATCTGCCAGCTTACCCGGATCTGCACAAGCTCCAGCAGGGACTCCAGCTCGGCGCAAAGCTCCCGGCAGAGCCCGGCCAGATCCAAAACCGCCATGGAAAAGGATTGGCCCGAGGAAAGCGCCCCATATAGCTGCAGGGCGTTGACGGTGCGGATCAGACAGCAGAGATTCCGGAGGGAGGCCGCCTGTATGTCATGCCGCTGTTCCGGCGTATCCGCCTTGGGAAGCTGCTCCAGCGTCCCCAGCAGCCGGGACAGCGGCAGACGCATCCGGTCACTGAGGCGGGCAAATTGCCCGGTGAGGTCGGAGCTGTCCGGGGGCTGGGGATGAAGCTCGATCAGGAGGCCCTCGGCCAATCGGCGGGGATAGACCTGAAACTCCGACAGGCCCAAGGGGATGACGGCGGCGGAACCGCCGCCGGAGAGGTCTGCCAGGGCCGGCGGAAGGGGATCTCCCGGGGACACGGGGAACCCGGCCCCGGCAAGCAGGCTGACTGCGGCGGGGTTTGCGTAGCGCAGGCCGTCCTCGCCGTAAATCAGGATACCGCCCGGAGCCTGATCGAAGTATTCATTTGTGGGAAAGCTGGGCATAGGCAGCTCCTCTCTTTTTCATGGGGATACTCAGCTCCGGTAGTGTGTGCGGAACAGAGGAGGAATCCTGTCAGAATATAATATAGCAAGATTTTCTGATTTGGGCAAGGCGATTTGTCGAATTTGGGGGAAATTTGTCAAAAAAACAAGCAAAATTTTCTAGAAACCCTCTTCCATTTTGAAGTGGAATCAGCTATAATACAAGACGTGAAAACGTTTACAAATAGGCAGAAAATCTAAAAGGATAAGGAGAAATGAAACGATGAGCATCAAAGTTGGCATCAATGGCTTTGGCCGTATCGGCCGTCTGGTTTTCCGTGCGGGCATTGAGCGCGAGGAAATCGAGTTTGTTGGCATTAACGATCCCGGCATGACCCCTGATTATATGGCATATATGCTGCGCTATGACACCATGCATGGCCAGTTCACCGGCTCCATCGAGTTCGATGACACTTCCATCACGGTCAATGGCCACAAGATCAACGTTTATGCCTGCTTCAAGCCCGAGGAGATCCCCTGGGGCGAGCTGGGCGCGGAGTATGTTGTGGAGTCCACCGGCCTGTTCCTGACCAAGGAAAAGGCGGAGGGCCACCTGAAAGCAGGGGCCAAGAAGGTCGTTATGTCTGCCCCCTCAAAGGACGACACTCCCATGTTTGTCATGGGCGTCAACAACACCTCCTATGACACCAGCATGAACTTTGTCTCGAATGCTTCCTGCACTACCAACTGCCTGGCTCCCATCGCAAAGGTTCTGCATGACAACTTCGGCATTACCGAGGGCCTGATGACCACGGTTCACTCCACCACCGCCACCCAGAAAACCGTTGACGGCCCCTCCAAGAAGGACTG
>CAYSNK010000011.1:0-24238 GCA_964432375.1 uncultured Oscillospiraceae bacterium
CATCAGGAACACGGGGATGACGGCGGTGACTGCGCCCATGACGAAGGTGGAGGTCACATTTTCCACAGTGGCGTGGAGGATGCTGCCGGAGACCCAGTTAAAGAAGATGGAGGAGAAGCCCAGGGCAAGCATGGCGACGCCGTAGTTGCTGCCGGAGTTCTTGGGGCCAAACAGGTCGGTACACAGGGCGGCGTTCAGGGCGGAGGGGCCGCCGTAGGCAAAGGCGATCAGGGCGATGGTGATGAAGTAGCCGTAGCCGCCGATGAAGGTCATCAGGACGGCGCCCACCAGGGTGATGCCGCAGAGCACATACATGGTGTTGCTGCGGCCGATCTTGTCGGACAGGGTGGCCATGATCAGCCGGCCGGCGGCGTTGGTGATGCCGGTGAAGGAAACGCAGGCGATTGCGGTGGCCTCGGCCAGGCCCCGCTGCATCCCCAAGTCCTTAATCAGGGGGACGCACAGGTTCCAGGTGCCGTTGATAAAGAAGATGGAGAAGAACAGGGCCCAGAACACGGGCTTTTTCATGGCCTGGCCCAGGGTGAAGTTGGTGGCGCCGGAAACCGCCGCCTTGGGCAGGTTCAGGCTGGCCAGGTACTCCTGGCTGGGCAGAGAGATAAAGCAGCAGGCGATCAGGCCCAGAACGGCGAACACGATGGCCAGGGTCAGGAACACGGGGACAAAGTTGACGATCCCATCGGCGCCCCGGTTCAGGTTCATCAGCCAGTTGGAAACAGGGGTAAACACCACGGTGGACAGGCCGAAGGCGGAGCAGGCCAGGCCGGAGGCCAGGCCCCGCTTGTGGGGCAGCCACTTCTGGATGCAGGAGATGCAGGCGCCGTAGGCAAAGCCGGAGCCCAGCCCGGCCATGATCGCGTAGGTCAGGTCAAACAGCACAGCGGACTTGACCGGGGCGGTCAGGGCGATGCCCAGGGAAAAGAGGATCACGCCGGTGAAGCAGGTGAATTTCGGGCCTTTCCTGTCGTTGAGGATGCCGCCGATCAGGTTGCCGAACACGAAGGCGAAGATCATGTAGGAGGACACCATGGTGGCGGCGCTGGCGCTCCAGCCATAGGCGGCGACAATGTTGCCCTTGAAGGCGCTCCAGAGGTAGAGGATGCCCACGCAGAGCTGGACGACCAGACAGGCGACAATGGAAATCCAGGGGTTTTGTTTTTTCATGGGAAACACATTCCTTTCTCTTATATTGATGCTGTCCTTTATTATAGCACAATTCTTTTCGTATGTACAGTTGAAAACAGAATAATTTTTGACCGAAGGGTATGGGAAAAATCAGAACCGACAGACCCGCCCGAAAAAAATCCCGTTCGCATGGGATGTTTTCCCTTGACGAAACGCCAAACTCTTGCTATGATAATTTTCGTATAGGAAGAGAGTGTGGCGAGCAGTGCTTCGATTTTGGTTTATCATTGTTGTGAATAGCTGGAGGCTTTTTTTCTGCCTGTTCCGGATGGAGCGGATGGCAAAGCACCCGGATCGATACAGTCTGGAAACCCGGTATGCTTATGACGTGAAAATCGTCAACGCGGTGATGCGCACCGGGCGAATCCGGACGGACTGCTATGGCGTGGAGCGTTTGCCCCAGCGGGACGGATACCTGGTGGTGGCAAATCACCAGGGGAAGTTTGACGCCCTGGGCATTTTCCATTCCCACCCCAGGCCCATCAGCTTTGTGATGGATCAGGCCAAGAGCGGTATGGTGTTTACCAATCAGTTCCTCCGGATCGTAGACGGCGTCGGCCTGGAAAAGGACGACCTTCGCCAGTCCCTGAAGGCGCTGAAGGAGGTGGGCCGCCGGATCGAGGCGGGGCGCAACTACCTGATTTTCCCCGAAGGGGGCTATGCGGATAACCGGAACCGGCTGGGCAGCTTCCTGCCCGGGGCGTTTAAGGCGGCCTGCTACGCCAAGGCCCCCATTGTCCCCGCCGCTTTGATCGACAGCTATAAGCCCTTTTCCGTCAATTCCCTGCGGCGGGTCAGCACCCAGGTGCATTACCTGGAGCCGATCTACTATGAGGAATACAAGGATATGCGCACCCCGGAAATCGCGGAGCTGTGCCGCAGCCGCATCGAGGACGCCATCCGCCGGTTCGCCGGGGAGGGGCGGGAGTACACAGCGACAGTTTGAAACAACGGGAGGCGGCGCTTGCGGGGCAGGCGCCGTTTTTCAACAGGAGGGAAGAATATGAGAAACTATCAGGTGGCCCTGTGCCAGATGGATTCCCGGGAGGACAAGGGGGAAAATCTGAAAACCGCCTGCGCCCTGCTGGAGGAGGCCGCCGCCCGGGGCGCCAGGCTGGCGGCGTTTCCTGAGATATTTAATGTGATCGACCTGGGGGAGGAGCCTCCCGAGGAAATCCCCGGCGGCCCCACCCTGCGGCTGATGGGGGAGAAGGCCCGGGAGCTGAACCTGTGGGTCCTCTGCGGCTCCCTGTGGGAGGCGAATCCGGAGGGGGATCGCAAGTTCAACACCTCCGTGCTGCTCGATCCCAGGGGGGAACTGGCGGCCAGATACTCCAAGCTGCACCTGTTCGATGTCACGCTGCCGGACGGAACCGCCTCCCTGGAATCCCGGCAGGTGAAGCCGGGGCGGGAGATGGTGGTCAAGGAGACGGAGCTGGGCACCTTCGGCTTTTCCATCTGCTATGATGTCCGGTTCCCGGAGCTGTACCGCTGGATGGCATTGGAGGGCGCCCAGATTTTCTTCGTGCCTGCGGAGTTCCATATCGGCACCGGGAAAAACCATTGGGAGCCGCTCCTGCGGGCCAGGGCCATAGAAAATAGCTGTTATGTGATCGCCCCCGCCCAGATCGGCACCAAGCGGGCGGAGGGGGGGCCCTATACCTGCTTCGGCTCCTCCATGGTGGTGGACCCCAACGGCGTGGTGATTGCCCGGGCGCCGGAGCGGGTTGGCGTCACCCTGGCGGAGATCGACCTGGACTATGTGGAGGAAATGCGGCGGAAGATCCCCTCCCTGAAAAACCGCAGGGCCGATATTTATCAGATCAACGGCCGCTGAAGCGGAAAAATACCGGAAAAAACTTGCGTTTTCCCGTATGTGTGATAAAATGATTCATGGATGAAACCGGCACAGGGAGGCGCGGAGATGATCAATGAGGTGTCCATTCGCTGTTTTCTGACCTTGGCAAAAACCCTGAGTTTTACAGAGACAGCCCGGCTGACCTATATGACCCAGCAATCAGTCAGCAAATATATCGCAAAGCTGGAGGATGACCTGGGGTTTCCCCTGTTTATCCGCACCCACCACTATGTGATGATGACTAAGGCGGGGGAGAATTTTTACCATCTGTTCCAGCGGTTCGAGGATGATTTTGACGCCGCTCTGGAAAAAACAAAGAAATACTATGCCAGTATGTATAACTCCCTGCATATCGGCTATCTGGAATGGCTGGAGATTTCTTCCAGCATCAGCAGGGCCCTGAAGCTGATGAAGCGGGCCAGCGGGGATCTGCGGTTTGTGGGGGAAAAACACCCCCAGTATGAGCTGAACGAGCTGTTTCTCAACCACAAGCTGGATTTGATTATCACCTATAAGGAGTTTGCCCCCAAGAGCGCCCGGCTGAAAAAGGTGAAGGTGCTGGAAACCCCGCTGGTGCTGCTGGTCAGCCCGGATAACCCCAAGGCCGTGCCCGGGGCCACGGCAGCCGACTTTAAGACGGAGCCCTTTATCAAGGCCGCCTCCAGCCGGGAGTCCCTGTCTGAGACAAAAAACCGGGCCCGCCGCCAGTGCCGGGAGCTGGGCTTTACCCCCAGGGAGCTGGTGATTTCCCCCAACCTGGAGTCCGCATACATGGCCACGGAGTTTGGCCAGGGGGTGCTGGTTTCCACCATGCTCTCCCGTATGAGCCTACATTCCGAATTGCTGTGCTATGATATTGGGAAGAATGAGGAGCTCCTGTGCTTCTGGCACGAGGATCAGGAGAACCCCGCCGTGGCCGCCTTTGCCGCCGCCCTGGAGCAGGTACACCAGGAAGCGGAGGAGGGGGACGAGGGGGAAAAGACGGAGCCTCCGGCGGCGCCCACCTGAGTGAGAAGGTTTCGCCGCTGCGTCAATATATAAATTCGTCCGGGGCGCTTCTCCGGATTTCAGATGAAAGGATGATTGATATGAGAACAGAATTGATCGCGCTGCGGGCTGCCATGAAACGGCAGGGCGTAGACTATTACCTCGTCCCCACGGACGATTTCCACTCCTCTGAGTATGTGGGCGAGTATTTTGCCTGCCGCGAATATGTCTCCGGCTTTACCGGGAGCGCGGGTACCCTGCTGGTGGGGGCGGACTGGGCCGGCCTGTGGACAGACGGCCGCTATTTTATCCAGGCCGCCGATCAGCTGCGGGACAGCGGGATCGAGCTTTGCAAAATGCGCGAGCCCCAGGTTCCCACCCTGGTTGAATACCTGAAGCAGAACCTGAAGCCGGGGATGACCCTGGGCTTTGACGGCAGAACGGTGAACGCCAGCCTGTACAAGCGCCTGACCCAGGCCGCCCGGGAGAGCGAGGCAAAGGTCGTGAGCGAGCTGGATCTGGTGGGGGAGATCTGGACAGACCGCCCCGCCCTGTCTGCGGAGCCGGTCTTTGAACTGCCCGCGGAGCTGGTCGGCCAGAGCCGGGCGGAAAAGGTGAAAAACCTGCGGGAGGAGCTGAAAAAGGCCGGCGCGGATGTGCTGGTGATGGCCTCCCTGACCGACATCAACTGGCTGCTGAACATCCGGGGGAACGACGTGGCCTGCACCCCGGTGGTGCTGTCCTTCGCGGCGGTGACCCAGGAGGAGCTGGTGCTCTTCCTCAATGAAGCCACCCTCTCCCCGGAGATCCGGGGCAATCTGGAGGCGGACGGCGTCACCTTCCAGCCCTATAACAGCGTTTACGCCTATGTCAAGGGCCTGAAACCGGGCACGACCGTCAGGATGAATCTCGGAGTTGTCAACAGCGCAATCCTGGCCGCCGTTCCCCAGGGGGTGGAGATTCAGGACAAGCCGGACCCCACGGAGCTGCCCAAGGCCATCAAGAACCCCACAGAGGTGGCCAATATGCGCCTGGCCCATATCAAGGACGGCGTGGCCGTGACCCGCTTTATGTACTGGCTGAAACAGAACATCGGCAAGATCCCCATGACCGAAATTTCCGTGGCGGAGCAGTTGGAAAAGTTCCGGGATGAACAGGAAAATTCCCTGGGCCGCAGCTTTGAGCCCATTATGGCCTGGGGGCCCCACGGCGCCATCGTCCATTATTCCGCCACCGAGGAGAGCAACGCGGTGGTGGAGCCGTACTCTTTCCTGCTGGCGGACACCGGCGGACATTATCTGGAGGGCACCACCGACATCACCCGCACCTTTGCCATGGGCCCCCTGACCGATGAGGAGAAGCGGTTCTACACCCTGGTGCTGAAGGGCCATCTGAACCTGGCCGCCGCCAGATTCCGCTATGGCTGCACCGGCGTGAACCTGGACTATCTGGCCAGACAGCCCCTGTGGGAGCTGAATATGGACTACAACCACGGCACCGGCCACGGCGTGGGCTATCTGCTGAACGTCCATGAGGGGCCCCAGAACATCGGCTGGCAGAGGTCCGGAGCCAATGAGGATGCCGTCCTGGAACCGGGCATGATCACCAGCAATGAGCCCGGCTTCTATCTGGAGGGCAAGTTCGGCGTCCGCCTGGAGAATATGATCGTCTGCATGGAGGGGGAGACCAACGGCTATGGCCGCTTCCTGTACTTTGACAATCTGACCATGGTGCCCTTTGATCTGGACGCGGTGGAGGTCAGCCTGCTGACCCAGCGGGAGAAGGAGCTGCTGAACGGGTATCATGCCCTGGTGCGGGAGACCCTGACCCCCCGGATGACGGAGGAGGAGGCCGCCTGGCTGCGCCAGGCAACCCGGGCGATCTGAGGAACCTCTGAGCGTACACGTCATCTTTGCTTATCATCGGTGGCGGGATCGCTGGCTGCTCCGCCGGAGGAACATTTAAAATAAGCCGCCTTTACACGGACATAAAACGCCGCCGGAAACCGATGCACGGTTTCCGGCGGCGCTGTTGTTGTGCGGTCAGATGCTCATGGCAGTTGCGTAAGCGTTGCGGTTGGTCGTCTGGATGGTGCCGGGCTTCTTGCAGTCGCCGATCATGTAGAAGCGGTCGGCGGCGCCGTAGAAGGACAGGGCCTCGTCCGCCTTGGCCCGCATCCCCACAGACAGGATGACGGAATCGGCGGGCAGGTCATGGTCTGCGCCCTCCTTGTCGGTATAGGTCACATGGTCGGCGGCAATTTCCTTGGCCGTGGCGTTCAGCACAAAGTGGAAGGTGGGGATAGCCTCCCAAGCGGCCTGGAACATGGAGCGGTAGTGCATGAAAGTGGTGTCCGCCGCCAGCTCGTCCCGCATTTCCACCACTGTGACGTTTTTGCCCTGCTGGGCCAGGAACATACCGGTTTCCACGCCGACCTCGCCGCCGCCGATGACCACCACGTTCTGGCCGATCTTCTCCGAGTGCATCAGGGCGTCTGTGGCGATGGTCACATTGCTGCCCTCCACACCGGGGATTTTGGGGATCACGGGAGAAGCGCCGATGGCGGCGATTACGGCGTCGTACCCGGCGCCCAGCTTTTCGGGGGTCATTTCGGTGTTCAGAACCACCTTGACGCCCTGCTTTTCCACCTGGCGGATCAGATAGTCCTTGTACTGCTTCAGAGTCCACTTGAAGGGGACATAATCGGAATGGGTGATGGCGCCGCCCAGGTGATCCTCCTTCTCAAAGATAGTCACCTGATGGCCCCGCTGCCGCAGGAAGAGGGCGGTGCGCATCCCGCCGGGGCCGCCGCCGATCACGGCGATGTTCTTGACCTTGGTGACGGGGGTGACCAGGTACTTGTCCACAACCTCGAATCCGGCAATGGGGTTGACGGAACAGACGGTTGACATAATATCATGCTTGCCCCGGCCATGGCACTTGTTGCACCGCAGGCAGGGCACCGCGTCCTCAAACCGGTTTTCATACAGCAGGTCGCCGTAATTGGGGTTGGAGATCCAGGCGCGGGCCATGGCAACCAGATCCAGCTTGCCCTCCGCAATGGCCTTGTCCGCGATCTCCGGGTCGAAGTAGCCGCCCACGTTGCTGACCAGGAAGTCCAGGCCCTCGGCCTTGATCCGGGCGGCCAGCTCCAGGAAGGGGGTGGGATTCAGCTCAAAGGGGATGGGGTGGTTGGGGTCGCCCTCGGCGGAGCGAACCTGGACAATGTCCACATAGGGCTCGAACATTTTCAGATACTCGATGCCCTCCTCCACGGTGTAGCCGCCCTTGGGTTCCTCGGCGGAGAACTGGATCTCGATCAGCATATCGTTGCCCACGGCCTTGCGGATTTCCTGGAACATCAGGATGGCGAAGCGGGCGCGGTTTTCGGGACAGTCGTTGCCAAATTCATCAGTGCGCTTGTTGCCCAGAGGGGAGAGCAGCTGGCTAGGGAGCTGGGCGCGATAGCTCATGTGGATGGTGACGGCGTCAAAGCCCAGCCGCTTGTACAGGGCGGCCCGCTGGCCGTAGCTCTTGGCGATCTTGAGCAGATTTTCCTTGGAGACCTCATCGCCGGTCTCCTGCAGCATCATGGAGGTGGCGCCCACGCCCAGATCCACAGGGGGGTTTGCGTCAATCAGCTCCACGTTGCCCTGTTCGTCCTCATAGCGGAACTTCTTGTTGGCGGAGAACAGGGAGCCGCTGACGATGCTGCCCACGGCGTGCATGGCTTCCACCAGCTCCACCATGTAGTTCTGGCACTTCCCGTCCCGCATATTAAACTCGGGGAAGTGGGCCATGTCCAGGGAGTCGGGCAGGGGAGGATGGCCGGGGAGCTCCGGGGCATCCTCCACCCCGGCCATGGTGACAAAGGCGGCGCCGGTGCGGGCGCGGCCCAGGAAATGGCCAATGGTGGCGTCGGCGGGGTATTCCTCCGGCCCCTGGGAGAAGTGCATCAGGGAGTTGGAAGACTGCATACGGTTTTTCAAGACAAATTTACCTACTTTGATGGGAGAAAGCAGGTGGGGGTAGGCTTGGGACATAGATCATTCCTCCTGTTTTTATATGATGGATGTAGATTATGGACGAATTTTCTCATGGGGCGGGGCGATAAAATAAAGCATTTAGCCCGCTGAAACGGTTGCATTTAAAACGTGCTGTCTGGTATAATGAAACCGTCCGCTGCAAATACAAGTTCAGTGTATCATTTGCGGCTGAAATTGTCAATCTTTCAAAAAGGATGATAAAGGAGAGATACCAGATGAGCGCGTTTGAATTGACCTGTTGTTCTACTGCGGATATGTCCAGAGAGTTTTTTGAGGAGCGTCAGATCCCCTATATCTGCTACCACTATATGATGGACGGGGTGGAATACGCCGACGACCTGGGGCAGACGGTTCCCTTTGAGACGTTTTATCGAAAAATCGCGGAAGGCGCCCAGCCCACCACCAGCCAGATCAACCAGCAGAGATATGAGGCTTTTTGGGAGCCGCTGCTGGAGGCGGGCAAGGACATCCTGCACGTTTCCCTGTCCGGCGGACTGTCCGGCAGCGTCAACTCCGCAAACCTGGCCCGGATCAGCCTGGAGGAGCGCTATCCCCAGCGGAAAATTGCCATTGTGGATTCCCTGGGGGCGTCCAGCGGCTACGGCCTGCTGGTGACGATGCTGTGTGACCTGAGAGATCAGGGGGCCTCCCTGGAGGAGGCGAGGGCCTGGGCCGAGGAGAACAAGCTGCGGGTGCATCACTGGTTCTTCTCCACGGATTTAACCAGCTATCTGCGGGGCGGGCGGATCTCCAGGAGCTCTGCGGTGCTTGGCACCATGCTGCACATCTGTCCGCTGCTGAATATGAACACCGAGGGGAAACTGATCCCCCGGGAAAAGATTCGCGGCAAGAAGCGGGTCATCGAGGCGCTGGTGAAGCGGATGGAGGAGCACGCCCAGGGCGGCCTGGAATACAGCGGCAAGTGCTATATCTGCCATTCCGCCTCCGCCGGGGACGCGGAAACGGTGAAAGCCATGGTGGAGGCCCGGTTCCCGAAGCTGGACGGCCCGGTGGTGGTCAACAGCATCGGAACAGTCATCGGCTCCCACACCGGCCCCGGGACGGTCGCCCTGTTTTTCCTGGGTGACGAACGGGTCTTATAAGCCGGGAGACTTCCCCCCACGGGGCGCCCCCTTGCTCTGGGCCCTCAGGCTTTTGATCAGATGGTTCTGGATGGGCAAACGCACCCGCTTGGGGTAGCGCAGGCTGTACTGCCGGAGGAGTTCTGCGGCGGCCTCCGGGGGCAGGAACGGGATCAGGGGTTCCGCGTGCTGCTGGGCGGCGATCATCATCCAGCCGGCGGCGGGAGATCCGGAGGCGAGATCCTCCCCGCCCAGTATCCAGCGGACCGCCTCCTCTGCCTCCTCCGAGGTGGGGGGCTTGGAGGCCAATTCCTCCACAATCGCGGCGACATCCCGGTAAAATTGGGCGTGGCCGGGATCTTTCTTGGGGTCATTGCCAAGGCCGAAGAGGCCGTCGATGAGCCTTGCCTTGGCAAAAAGCTCCCGATTAAACCGGATATAGGCGTAATATCGCGCTTTCAGTTGTTCCATACCGGACATGACAGGGCTTTCCTCAAAGGGTTTGGAATGAGTAAACCGTCTGGGAAGTCCAGACCTTCCCACCGGGCAAAATGGGCTGGATAAAATCGGGATGATGGATGGAGTCGGGGAAATACTGCGTCTCCAGGCAGAAGGCGTCCCGGTTCCGATAAACCGCGCCCCCTTTCCCGGCGGGGTTCCCGGCCAGGCCGTTGGCGGTGTAGAACTGGATGCCGGGCAGGTCGGTTCTGACCTCCATGCGGATGCCGGACTCCCGGCTCTCCACAACGGCGGCGGTGCGCAGAGTTCCGGCGGGGCCGTCCACTGCCCAGTTATGGTCATAGCCTCTGCCGAACCTCAGCTGCTCATCCTCCTGATGGATGCGCAGACCTATGGGGGTGGGGGAGCGGAAGTCCATGGGGGTGCCCTCCACCGGGCGAAGCTCGCCGGTGGGGATGCAGGCGCTGTCGGAGACCGGGGTGAAGGCGGAGGCGTTCAGCTGCAAAACGTGATCCATCGCCGTGCCGCTGCCCTGGCCGTTCAGGTTGAAATAGGAGTGGTTGGTGAGATTGCAGAGGGTATCCCGGTCACTGACCGCGGAATAGGAGATGGTCAGGGCGGAGCCGGTCAGGGTATAGGTCACGGCGGCCTTCAGCTCCCCGGGGAAGCCCTGATCCAGGTCTGGGCTGGTCAGAGACAGCTTCACCCCGCCCTGAACCTCCTCATAGGCCCAAATCCGCTTGTCAAAGCCGAAGCCGCCGTGGAGCTGGTTGGGGCCTTCGTTGGCGGGGAGCGGGTATTCCCTGCCGTTCAGAGTGAAGCGGCTGCCGCCGATGCGGTTGGCGTAGCGGCCAATGGTGGCGCCGAGAAAGGCGGTCTGGGTTTCATAATCCGCCAGGGTGTCAAAGCCCAGCACCACATCCCGGCGGGCGCCGGATCTGTCCGGCACATCCAGGGAGACCAGCGCGGCGCCGTAGGTGGTGACGGCACACTGGAGCCGGCCATTGTCCAGGGTAATGAGATCGGCCCGCCGGCCGGTCTTTGTCGTTCCAAAGGGAGAGACTGTCATAGTATCATTCCTCCTATGCTTCCTTGTAATGGGCCACTGAAGGTATTGTAGCACAGCGCCGGAGGATTTGCCAGAGCAAGAGACGAAATCCTCCGGCGGAAATGTGCAAATTCTATTGCGGAATGGCGGCCAGTTGTGGTACAATAGTTCTATATGGAATGAAAGAGGATAATTATGGTCGTTCTAGGGCTTGACCCCGGCGTGGCTACCATCGGCTTCGGCCTGATCCGTGCGGAACGGGGGAACAATCAGCTGCTTCAATACGGGGTGATCACCACTGCGGCGGGGCAGCCCCTGTCCCGCCGGCTGCTCCAGATTTCCAACGACATGGATCAGCTTCTGGATGCCTTCCATCCGGACGAGGTGGCCGTGGAGGAGCTTTTTTTCAGCACGAATATCACCACCGGAATCGCCGTGGCCCATGGGCGGGGGGTTCTGCTCCTGTCTGTGGAGAAGCGCGGGATTCCCATTTACGAGTATACCCCCGTTCAGGTGAAGCAGTCTGTGGCCGGGTATGGCAAGGCCACCAAGCAGCAGGTCATGCTGATGACCCAGCGGCTGCTGAAGCTGCGGGAGATCCCCAGGCCGGATGACGCGGCGGACGCCCTGGCAATCGCGATCTGCCACAGCCGCGCAGCAACCTCCCTGCTCAATACGGAGCGGACGTTCGACCCCAAGCGATATTCTACCAAATGAGGTGCGCAGTTATGTTTTATTACCTTTCCGGTACAGTGGCCCTGATGGAGGAGCATCTGGCGGTGATCGACTGCGGCGGCGTGGGCTATGCCTGCAAAACCACCGGCGGCACGCTGTCCCGCCTGCGCCAGGGGGAGAAAGCCCGGCTGTTTACCTATCTGAGCGTCCGGGAGGACGCAGTTGACCTTTATGGGTTTGGGACGAAGGAGGAACTGAATTGCTTCCGGCAGCTGATCGGCGTTTCCGGCGTGGGCCCCAAGGCGGCTCTGGCGATCCTGTCCTCCACCAATCCCGCCGGGCTTGCCATGGCCGTGGTCACCGGGGATGAAAAGGCCCTGATCGCCGCCCCCGGTATCGGCAGGAAAACCGCCCAGCGCATTATCCTGGAATTGAAGGACAAGATGGCCAAGAGCCAGGCCGTCTCCTCCGGCGAAGCCTACGGCGGGAAGGGGACTACCGTCATCCCGCAGAACAAGCTGTCCGAGGCCACGGCTGCCCTGGCCGTCCTGGGCTATTCCCCGGCGGAGATCAGCGCCGCATTCCAGGGCATCCAGATGGAGTCCCTGTCCCTGGAGGAGATCATCCGCCAGGCGCTGAAAAAAATGGTAAAGTAAGGAGGAAACCGGCTTGAGCATTGACTTTTCCGATCCCGGCGTCCGGGCCGGTGATCCTCTGATCTCCACTTCGCCCCTGCCGGAGGACGAGAACGACTACTCCCTGCGGCCCAAAACCCTGTCCGAGTATATCGGCCAGGAAAAGGTCAAGGGAAACCTGGAAATCTTCATTCAGGCGGCCAAGATGCGGGGGGAGCCCCTGGATCATGTCCTTCTCCACGGTCCCCCCGGCCTGGGCAAGACCACCCTGTCCAATATCATTGCCAACGAGATGGGGGTCAATCTCCGGGTCACTTCCGGCCCTGCAATCGAAAAGCCGGGGGATCTGGCCGCGCTGCTGACCAACCTGGGGGAGAACGATATTCTTTTTGTGGATGAGATCCACCGAATGAACCGCTCCGTAGAGGAGATCCTCTACCCCGCGATGGAGGACTACGCCCTGGACATCATCATCGGGAAGGGCCCGTCGGCAAATTCCATTCGGCTGGATCTGCCCAGGTTTACCCTGATTGGCGCCACCACCCGGGCCGGCCAGCTTTCCGCCCCCCTGCGGGATCGCTTCGGTGTGACCCTGCGCCTGGAACTGTATACGCAGGAGGAGCTTTCCGTCATTGTGACCCGTTCTGCGGGAATCCTGGGCGTTCCCATCGAGCCGGACGGCGCCATGGAGATCGCGAAGCGCTCCAGAGGCACCCCGCGGATCGCCAACCGGATGCTGCGCCGGGTTCGGGATTTCGCCCAGGTCATAGCCGGGGGCGTGATCACCCGGCCCGTGGCGGATCGGGCCCTGTCCGCCCTGGAGGTGGACGCCCTGGGGCTGGACACCATCGACCGCAGGATGCTGCGCTCCATCATCGAGAACTACGGCGGCGGGCCGGTGGGATTGGATACCCTGGCTGCCACCATCAACGAGGAGTCCGTGACCCTGGAGGATGTCTATGAGCCCTATCTGATGCAGCTTGGCTTTCTGATCCGCACCCCCAGGGGGCGCTGCGTTACCCGGAAGGCATACGAGCATCTGCACCTGCCGTTTTCCGGCGGAGAGGGCTCGGGAGAGCAGCTTCACATAGAAGATTTGAGCTGACTGTGACGAATTACACAAAATTAAAAATATTTTTCTGATAAATCCTTGACAGTTTGGCGATAAACGCATATACTAACGGAGGAGGAACGGATGGAAGCAGAGAGGATTTCTTACCAAACCATGAGCGATGAGGCGCTCTGCCTTGCTACAAAGCGGGGAGATGGAATGGCCGGGGAATGTTTGATCCTTCGCTACCGCCGAAACGTCCTGATCAGCTCCAGGTCCTTTTTCCTGATGGGGGGAGAAAATGAGGATCTGGTTCAGGAGGGGATGGTGGGGCTGTGGAAGGCGATCCGCTCCTATGACTCCCGACGCGGCGCATCTTTCCGCACCTTTGCGGAGCGGTGCGTCAACCATGCGTTGATTTCCGCAGTCCAGTCTGCGGCAAGAGATAAGCATACTCCGCTGAACACCTATGTTTCACTCGAAAACCCGCTGTTTGACGATAGCGCTGAATATCTTCCGGCTGAGGCCATGGACCCCGAGCAGCTTCTGATCCTACAGGAAGAGATTCAGGAATGCCTTGACGCAGTTCGCAGTCGATTATCCAGTTTTGAGGCGAAGATCCTGGGCTTGTACTTGAAGGGGCTATCTTATTCCGAAATCGCGCTGCAAGTGAACCGCCCGGTCAAATCCGTTGACAACGCGGTTCAGCGTGTGCGGCGAAAACTGTCGCGCCGCCTTTCCCACAGCGACTGCAGCTTTAGCTGAGCGCATATACCGCCCATAGGGCAAGAGAATTTCGTCAAAAGAGAGGGTATTTATCATGTTTGAAGACAAGACGCTTGTATGTAAAGAGTGCGGTCAGGAATTTGTTTTCTCCGCCGGTGAACAGCAGTTCTACGCGGAAAAAGGCTTCCAGAACGAGCCCCAGCGCTGCAAGAGCTGCCGCGACGCCCGCAAGAACGCCGCCCACGCTCCCCGTGAATACTTTACCGCCGTCTGCGCAAGCTGCGGCAAGGAAGCGCGGGTTCCGTTCCAGCCCAAGTCCGACCGCCCCGTGTATTGCTCCGAGTGCTTTGCCCGCATCAAGAGCCAGGGCTGATGAAAACAACGCAGAGCCGTCCGTGAGGTCACGGGCGGCTTTGTCCCTTCCGGGCTGCCGAAAAAAAGCCCCTCCTGCCGCGTGGCAGGGGGGCTTTTCCTTGCAAGTCCGCCTATAAGCCGGGTTCTGTTTTGACAGCCATCTATCTAGACGTATCGTTGCCGGTACGTTCCAGCCATCTCCTCGGGGACTGCCGGGCCGGCATAAGTCCCCTCCACGATGTTGCTCCGGATAGAGTTTACAGGGCCGGGCAGTTTCCAGCCGGCCGGTGAGCTCTTACCTCGCCTTTCCACCCTTACCGGCGGGTCCGCTATCGTAAAACGGTTCGCGTTGCCCCAAAGCCGGCGGTATCTCTCTGTTGCACTTTTCCTGAAGTCGCCTTCGGCGGGCGTTACCCGTTATCCTTGCCCTATGGAGCCCGGACTTTCCTCATGGGAGCCCTTTCGGGCTTCCCACGCGGCTGTCCAGCGGGCTTGCGGGTCTTATTTTACCCGATTGGGGCGGGATTGTCAAATGGCCGCCCCGGATTTTTTGGAGGATTCGGGTCATCGCGCTTTTCCCTCCGCAAACCCGCAAAATGCTTCCCTTGCATTCCGGGCCCCGGAGGGATATAATAAACTGATCTTAACGCTACGAGGTGTTTTCCTTTGACGATACATGAATATTTTGAGTCCCTGCGGGGCAAGCGGGTGGCCGTCCTGGGCATCGGGGTTTCCAATACCCCGCTGATCCGTATGCTGCTGGAGGCCGGAATCCCGGTGACGGGCTGCGACGTAAACCCCCGGGAGAAATTTGACGGCCTGATCGAGGAACTGGAGGCCCTGGGCATGGAGGCCAAACTGGGCAGGGATTATATGTCCGGCCTGGAGCAGGATGTGATTTTCCGCTCTCCCGGTATCCGCCCCGATGTGCCCGCCCTGGAGGAATGTCGGGCCAGGGGGGGTGTGGTCACCTCTGAAATGGAGGTTTTTATGGATGTGTGCCCGGGCAAGCTGATCGCCGTCACCGGCTCCGACGGAAAGACCACCACCACCACCATCATCTCCCAACTGATGAAGGCCGCAGGATATACCACCTATGTGGGCGGCAATATCGGCAGGCCCCTGCTGCCCGAGGTTGCCGGGATGAAGCCGGAGGATGTGGCGGTTCTGGAGCTGTCCTCCTTCCAACTGATGACCATGAAGAAGAGCCCGGATATCGCGGTTATCACCAACCTGGCCCCCAACCACCTGAACTGGCACACCGGGATGGCGGAGTATGTTTCCGCCAAGGAGAATATCTTTACCCACCAGACCGCCGCAGGGCGGGCGGTGTTCAACTATGACAACGAGCTGACCCGGGAGGAATACGCCCGCGCTCCCGGAAAGGCGGTTTATTTCAGCCGCCAGAATCCCCTGGACGAGGGCGTGGTGGTGGAAAACGGCGTGATCTGCGTCAAAAAGGGGGGAGTCTCCCGCCCTGTCCTGCCGGTGGCGGACATCCGCATCCCCGGCGTCCACAACATTGAAAACTTCCAGGCGGCGATTGCCGCCGTAGACGGGCTGGTGCCCGACGAGGTGATCCGCAGATTTGCCAGAGACTTCGGCGGCGTGGAGCATCGGATCGAGTTTGTCCGTGAGGTGAACGGGGTCAAATATTATAATGACTCCATCGCCTCCAGCCCCAGCCGCACGCTGGCGGGGCTGCGCTCGTTCCCGCAGAAGGTGATCCTGATTGCGGGGGGCCACGACAAGAAAATCCCCTATGACCACATGGGCCGGGAGATTTTGGCCCACTGCAAATTCATGATTCTGACCGGCGGGGATGTCCTGGGCTCCACCGTCCCTAAGCTGTGCGCTGCGGTGGTCAGTCAGCCGGGCTATGAGGAGGAGCAGATGCCCATCCTCTTCCGGGACGACTTTAAGGATGCGGTTCTGGCGGCCAGCGAGGTAGCCCGGCCCGGCGATATTGTGCTGATGAGCCCGGCTTCCACCTCCTTTGATAAGTTTAAGAACTTCATGGAGCGGGGGGAGCTCTTCAAGACCATTGTCAATTCCCTGAAAGAGGAGGAGTTATGCAAGACAGAGTGAACAGACTGACCCGGCTGTGCGCCTTCGGCGCGCCCTCGGGCTATGAAAGGCCCCTGGCAGAGGCGCTGTGCCGGCAGCGGCCGGAGGGCTGCGCGGAACAGTATGTGGATGCCATGGGCAACCTGATCCGCCTGTTTCCCTGCGGCAGGGAGGAGGCTCCGCTGCTCCTGCTGGATGCCCATCTGGATGAAATCGGCTTTCTCATCACCGGCTATGAGGAGGGGTTCCTGCGGTTTCTCACCGTGGGGGGCGTGGACCCCAGAATGCTGCCCGCCCGGGAGGTGCGGCTGCTGACCCAGCCTCCCCTTGTGGGGGTGATCACCAGCGGCCTGAACGGGGACGGGGACACCTCCTTTGACCCGAAGGATCTGTATCTGGACGTGGGCCTGCCGGAGGAGGAAGTGAAAAAGCGGGTCCCGGTTGGCACCCGGGGAGTTTACCATGAGGCCGGGTTCCCCCTGGGGGAGAGCCGCTTCTGCGGCAAGGCCATGGATGACCGGGCCTGCTATTTGCAGCTCCTGCGGGCCATGGAGCTGGCCCCGGCGGAGAAGCGGGCAGTGGACGTGGCCCTGGTGGGCAGCGTCAGGGAGGAAACCGGCGGCGAGGGCGCCATCACTGCGGCCTACCGGCTGAACCCGGACTACTGCATTGCCGTGGATGTGACCCACGGCTCCACGCTGGACGGCCCGAAGTCCGGCACCTTTGACCTGGGCTCCGGCCCGACCATCGGCGTGGGCCCCAACATGGCCCGCTGGATGACCGGGCTGATGGCGGACTGCGCCCGGCGGGAAAAAATCCCTTACAGCTTTGAGGTGATGCCCGGGAACACCGGCACCAACGGCTGGGAGATGCAGGTCTGCCGGGAGGGCATTCCCACCGGCATCCTCTCCCTGCCCGAGCGGTATATGCACACCCCGGTGGAGGTCATTGACTGGGAGGATTTTGAAAACGGCGCAAGGCTGCTGGCGGCGGTGGTCTGCGCCCTGGGAAAGGAGGATGCCCCATGCTGAATGAGATCCTTGCCCTTTCCGATTTGCCCGGCGTTTCCGGCTGGGAGGACGCCGTCCGGGACTATCTCCTCCGGGAGGCTGCCGCCGCCGGGGGACGGGTCCGGGTAGACGCCCTGGGGAATCTTCTGGTTGAAAAAAAGGGCAGGCGCCCCGCCCCCCGGAAGATCCTGCTGACCGCCCACATGGACGAGGTGGGGCTGATGGTCACCGGCTTTGCCGAGGACGGCTGCCTGCGCTTTGACCTGGTGGGCGGAGTTGACCGCCGCTGTGTCATCGGCAAGCCGGTTTGCGTGGGGGAAAAACAGATCCCCGGCGTCATCGGCATCAAGGCGATCCATCTGGTCACCGGGGGAGAGGAGAAGAAAACCCCCGCCACGGAAACCCTTTATCTTGATATCGGCGCCCGGAATCGGGAGGAGGCCCGGAGCCTCTGCAAGCTGGGCGACGTCTGCGGCTTTGCGCGAAAGGCTTCGGCCTTTGGCCTGGGACTGGTAAAGGGCCCGGCCCTGACCAGCCGCATCCCCTGCGCGGTGCTCCTGGCGCTGCTGCGGGAGGAACTGCCTGTGGACTGCACCTTTGCCTTCACGGTGCAGCAGGAGGTGGGGAGCCGGGGCGCCTTCGGCGTCGGCTTCTCTGTAAAGCCGGAGGCGGCCATCGTGGTGGACGGGATCGCCGCGCAGGATTTCCCCGGGGCGGAGGGGGACAGCCCCAAGCTGGGGGGCGGCCCGGTTCTCAGCGTGAGGGATCGGGGAACCGTCTATGACCGGGGCCTGTTCCGCACCCTTTCCGATTTGGCCCGGGTGGGAGAGATCCCATGGCAGTGCGTGGGCGAGGGTTCCGGCACAGAGGCCGGGGCCATTCAGCGCAGCCGGGCCGGTGTGCCCGTTATGGCCGTGAAGGTGCCGGTGCGCTATCCCAATACCCCGGCCAATGTTGCGGCGCTGGAGGACGGCCGGGAGGCAGTTCGGCTCCTGCGCAGCTTTTTAGAGAACGAGAAAGGGACGGAACAATGACAGAGAGAGAACAGCTTGCGATCCTGCGGCAGCTCACGGAGGGGTTCGGCCCCTCCGGCTGCGAGGAGCAGATCGCGTTGGAACTAGAAAAAATCGCCCGCCCCTACGGGGACGAGATCAGCCGGGACGCCATGGGCAGCCTGATTGTCCGCAAGCGGGGCAGGGGCAAAAAGCTGCTGTTTTCCGCCCACATGGATACCGTTGGCGTCATGGTCACGCAGATCACAGACCAGGGATTCCTGAAATTCTCGCCGCTGGGCGGATTTACGGCCTCTGATCTGAGCCGGGCCCAGGTGGTCTTTGCAGACGGCACAAGAGGCACCATCGGCGTGCCGGAGGACAAGGAGGAAAAATCCTTTCAGAAAGAGGAGCTTTATCTTGATATCGGGGCCTCTGACAAAGAGGAGGCAAAAAAACTGGTGAAGGTGGGGGACTGCGCCGTTTACGCAAACACCTTCTTCCGCCGGGGGGATCGGATCTTCGCCAACCACCTGGATAACCGGGCGGGTTGTTTCATGCTTCTGGATGCCTTGTCCCGGGTAAACAGCGAAAACGATCTGTACTTTGTGTTCAGCGCCCAGGAGGAAGTGGGGATGCGGGGGGCGAAAACCGCCGCCTATGCCATCGCGCCGGATTACGGCATCGCGGTTGACGTGACCTGTACCGATGACCTGCCCGGGGCCTGTCACACCTGCACCTGCAAGCTGGGCGGCGGCGCCGCCATTAAGATCATGGATTCCTCTGTGCTGTGCGCCCCGGAGGTTTACGGCCTGCTGCAAAGGCTGGCGGCGGAAAAGGGAATCCCCGCCCAGGAGGATATTATGGCCTGCGGCGGGACAGACGCGGGGGCCATCCAGCCCGCCCGCTCCGGGGTGATGACCGGCGGCATTTCGGTGCCCTGCCGGTATACCCACGCGCCGGTGGAGTGCATTTCCCTGAAGGATTTACAGGCCGGTGCGGATTTGATTGTGGCGCTGGCGGAAAGTGAGTTAAGCTAGGATGGAGCAGTTGGAATTAGACCTCTCCCAGCGGGTCAAGGAGCTGGGCCGCCGGGCCCAGGCCGATGTTCAGCCCATGTTCGCCCGGGTGGAGGAAGTCGCGGAACACAATACCCGGAGGGTGCTTGCCGCCTTTCGGAAGCACCGGGTTCAGGAGGGGGATTTTGTGGGCACCACCGGCTATGGCTACGACGATGTTGGCCGGGACAAGCTGGACGCCATCTACGCGGATCTCTTCGGCGCGGAGGCGGGGCTGGTTCGCCTGCAATTTGTCAACGGCACCCACGCCATCACCTGCGCCCTGTTCGGCTGCCTGAAGGCCGGGGACGTGCTGGTCTCCGCCGTGGGCGCACCCTATGATACCCTGCTGGGGGCCATCGGCACCCTGGACAAGGGTCACGGCTCTCTGAGGGACTATGGCGTGGAATACCGCCAGGTGGATTTGAAGGACAACGCCCCGGATCGGGAGGGGCTGGCCCGGGCGGTGAGGGACCCCAGGGTCCGGGCGGTGCTGATTCAGCGCTCCAAGGGGTATTCCACCCGGGCCTCCCTCTCTGTGGCGGAGATCGGGGAATTGGCCCATATCGTCAAGGAGCATAACCCCGGCGCCGCGGTGCTGGTGGATAACTGCTACGGCGAGTTTGTAGAGGAGCAGGAACCCACCCAAGTGGGGGCGGATCTCTGCGCCGGCTCCCTGATTAAAAACCCCGGCGGCGGCCTGGCCCCCACCGGCGGCTATATCGTGGGCCGCAGGGATTTGGTGGAGGGGGCGTCCATGCGGCTGACCGCCCCCGGCATCGGCGCGGAGTGCGGCTGCACCCTGGGGCACAGCCGCCAGCTATATCAGGGCCTGTTCCTGGCCCCCCATACTGTGGCCCAGGCGGTCAAGACCGCCATCTTTTCCGCCCGGATTCTGGAGCTGCTGGGCTACGGGACGGAGCCGACCTCCCACCAGGTGCGCCATGACATCATTCAGATGATCTCCTTTGGCGCGCCTGATCCCCTGCGCAGGTTCTGCCGGGGCATCCAGAGCGGCTCCCCGGTGGACTCCTATGTGACCCCGGAGCCCTGGGATATGCCGGGCTATGACTGCCAGGTCATCATGGCGGCGGGGGCCTTTATCCAGGGCGCTTCCATCGAGCTCTCCGCTGACGCGCCGATGCGGGAGCCCTACACCGTCTATCTCCAGGGGGGCCTGACCTACGAGTCCGGCAAGGCCGGCGTTCTGCTGGCCGTCAACGAGCTGCTGAAGGGAGAAAATTGACCTTCCGAAGCCTCCGTCACTTTTCCCGGATCGCCGCATAGAATAGCCTGCGGGAAACTCGCCGCAGGGAGGGAGCAGCGTGAAAAAATGTCACCGGAGGAAGAACGCCTCTGCCTGGCAGCTGCTGTGCAGTATGCTGTTCGGGCTGCTGCTGGCGGCCTGCCTGATCGGCTGGTTCAACCGGAAGCTGTCGCCGCTGCTGCAATCCTATGCCGCCGCCAACCTGGAAAACCAGGTGGCGGAGCTGGTGGATGAGCTGATTGCCCGGGATATTGAGGACGGAACGGTGGACTACGGCTCCATCCTGCTTCTGGAAAAGGACGGCCAGGGGCGGATCACGGCGCTGAAAAGCAACCTGGGCGAGGCAAACCGGCTGCGGGCCAGGGTGATCCTCGGCCTGACGGAGCGGCTCAGCCGGGAGGAATTGACCTCCTTCGGCATCCCGGTGGGAAACCTGACCGGCCTCAGCCTGTTCAGCAGCAGGGGATTTGAGATCCCGGTGGAGGTGCAGTCTGTCAGCACCGTCAGCGCGGAGTTTGAAAGCCGGCTGACCCCGGCGGCGGTGAACCAAAGCCACTATTTGCTGAACCTGAATGTGACTGTTACCGTCAGCCTGCTGATCCCCGGCGGCGTGCGGGTGCTTCCGATTGAAACCACGATCACGGTGGCGGAGGCGGTGCTGCTGGGTGAGGTGCCGGAGAGCTATACGGTATTTGATAATTATACCCGGGCGGAGGACGCCGCAGAGGATTACTACAATTACGGATAGGGAGCATTTTATGACCAAGGAAGAACTTGAGCGTCTCTACGCGGAGGCGGAGCGCCACAGCGATTTGTATTACAACCAGGACGCCCCGGAGATCTCCGACTTTGCCTATGACGCCCTGATGCGCCGCATCAGGGACGCGGAGCAGGAGCACCCGGAATGGGCCCGGGCGGATTCTCCCACCCGGCGGGTGGGGGGCACCGCCAGCAAGGGGGCGGAGCTGGGCAAGGTGACCCATGCGGCGCCGCTGCTCTCCTTACAGGATGTGTTTTCCTTTGAGGAGGTCTTTGACTGGTGGGACGGCGAGGAGCTCAGCGTGGAGCCCAAGGTGGATGGCCTGTCTGCCGCCGTCACCTATGTGGACGGAAAGCTGACCCTGGGGGCCACCCGGGGAGACGGCCGGGTGGGGGAAAACGTCACCGCCAATCTGGAAAAGGTGTCCGGCGTGCCGGTGAAGCTGCCCGGATATGACTGGCTGCCGGAGCACTACACCCTCATCGTCCGCTGTGAGGTGGTCATGCCGGTAGAGGCTTTCCAGCGGGTCAACGAGGAGCTGGAGCTGGAGGGGAAAAAGACCTTTGCCAACCCCAGAAACGCCGCCGCCGGTTCCCTGCGGCTGAAGGATGCCGCAGTGACCGCCGAGCGGGGGCTGATGGCCGTGGCGTTCAGTATCATGTACGCGGAGGGGTTTGAGGGCGTGCCGGAGGAATCCCGCCCCCGGGTGAAGCAGAGCCGTGACCTGGCCCTGCTGAAAAAGCTGGGCTTCCAGACGGTGAAAACCCATGTGGTTTCCAGCCGGGAGGAGATCCGGGCCGCCATTGAGGAGATCGACCGCACCCGTTACGACCTGCCCTACTGGTTGGACGGCGCGGTGGCCAAAATCAATGACCGGGCCGCCCAGGACGCGCTGGGGGCCACCGCCAAGGCGCCCCGGTGGGCCATCGCCTATAAATATCCCCCGGAACAGAAGGAGACTACCATCACCCGGCTGTATACCCAGGTGGGCCGCACCGGGCGCATCACCCCGGTGGCGGAGTTTGCCCCCATCCGGTTGGCCGGCACCACCGTGACCCGGGCCACGCTGCACAATCCGGAGTTTATGGAGGCCCTGGGCGGCGTCTGCCTGGGGGCGCGGATCTTGGTCCGCAAGGCGGCGGAGATCATCCCCGAGGTGCTGGAGGTGAAGGCCAGACCGGAGAATGGGGAGCCCTTTTCCATCACCGTATGCCCGGAGTGCGGCACGCCGGTGGTCGGGAACCGGGATGGCAACGGCGCCTATTGCCCCAATATCAACTGCCCGGCCCAATTCGCCCGCCATGTGGCTTTTTTTGCCAGCCGGGACGTGATGGATATTGACGGCCTTGGCCCCAAGCGGGTGGGGCAGCTGATCGAGGCGGATCTGCTCCGCTCCGTGCCGGATATTTACCGGCTGGGGGAGCACAGGCAGGAGCTTTTGATGCTGCCCAAGACCGGGGAGAAGTCGGTGGACAACCTGATCCACGCAATCGAGGCCAGCAAAGGGCGGCCCCTCTCCAGAGTGATCAAGGCTCTGGGGATCAACGGCATCGGCGGCCATGTGGGGGAGGCGCTGGAGCGCCTTTACCCGGATATGGACGCCATCCGCAGCCTGTCTGCGGAGGAGCTGACCGCCATTGAGGGCATCGGCCCCGTCGGCGCCCGGCAGCTTTACGACTTTTTCCGCAGTGAGGCGGGGGCGCGGATGGTGGACGAGCTGGCCGCCTGCGGGGTGAATATGACCTCCCGGCTGTATGGCAGGGAGGCGGAGAGCGGCGCCCTGGCGGGCAGGACGGTGGTGATCACCGGCACCCTGCCCGGCATGGGCCGCCGGGAGGCCGAGGCGCTGGTGAAGGAGAACGGCGGGAAGGTCAGCAGCTCTGTCTCCAAAAAGACCAGCTACCTGCTGGCAGGGGAGGCCGCCGGTTCCAAGCTGGACAAGGCCCGGAAGCTGGGGATTCCCGTCCTCAGCGAGGAAGAGTTTCTGGCCATGCTTCCGCATTGAGAAAGAGAGGAAAGAGAAGCTATGAACATTCAATTTGCAAGCCGGATGGACAGCTTTCAGCCGGGCATTTTCAATGTGATGGACGAGAAGAAAAAGGAGCTGCTGGCCCAGGGCAGGGAGGTGTTCAACCTGTCCGTGGGCACCCCCGACTTCCATCCGGAGGAGTTTGTCGTCAGCGCCCTGGTGGAGGCGGCAAAGGACCCGAACAACTTTAAGTATTCCCTGGGGGATCTGCCCGCGCTGACGGAGGCGGTCCAGCGCTGGTATGCCCGGCGCTACGGCGTGGAGCTGGAACCGGATGAGATCATGTCCGTCTACGGTTCCCAGGAGGGCCTGACCCATATCGGCCTGACCCTGTGCAACCCCGGCGACGTGGTGCTGGTGCCCAATCCGGGCTACCCCATTTTTGAGATCGGGCCGTTCCTGTGCGGGGCGGATGTCCGCTACTATGACCTGCTGGAGGAAAACTCCTACCTGCCCGACCTGGATGGGATTCCCCGGGAGACCGCCAGAGCCTGCAAGATGATGGTGGTGTCCTATCCCGCCAATCCCATCGGGAAAACCGCTCCCCGCTCCTTCTATGAGAAGCTGGTGGCCTTTGCCAAAAAATACAACATTGTCATCGTCCATGACAATGCCTATTCCGAGATCATCTATGACGGCCGGGAGGGGATCTCATTCCTGAGCATCCCGGGAGCCAAGGAGGTGGGGGTGGAGTATAACTCCCTGTCCAAGACCTATAACCTGACCGGCGCCCGGGTGTCCTTTGTGCTGGGCAACCGGGAGGTGGTGGCAAAGTTCAAGACCCTCCGCTCCCAAATCGATTACGGCATTTTCCTGCCCATCCAGTACGCCGCCATCGCCGCCCTGAACGGCCCCCAGGAGGGCGTCCGGCGGCAGCGGGCAGAGTACCAGAGAAGAAGGGATGCCCTGTGCGGCGGTTTCCGGGAGATCG
>CAYSNK010000012.1:0-15940 GCA_964432375.1 uncultured Oscillospiraceae bacterium
ATAAGGAATCGCCCCGCCTTGCGCGGCGCAAGACAGGGCGTTTTGATGAAAGGTGAACGGAATCAGTCCTGATCCCAGTTGTGCCAGACATTCTGAACGTCCTCATCCTCGTCCAGCAGATCCAGCATCTTCTCCATATTCTGGATGTCCTTCTCATCGGTCAGTTTGATATAGTCATTGGGAACCATTTCAACCTGGGCGGACTCAAAGGTATAACCGGCTTTCTCCAGGGCCTCTGCCACGGCGGTGCAGCCGTCCGGCTCCGTATAGACGGTAAAGGCATCTCCCTCGTTCTCCATGTCGGTGGCGCCCGCCTCCAGCGCGTCCATCATCACGGTGTCCTCATCCAATTCCTCGTCCTCATTGCTGATGACGATAACCCCTTTCTGGGTGAAGTTCCAAGACACGCAGCCGGTTGCGCCCAGATTTCCGCCGTACTTGTCAAACAGATGGCGCACAGCGGGGGCGGTGCGGTTGCGGTTGTCGGTCAGCGCCTCCACAATGACCGCCACGCCGGAAGGGCCGTAGCCCTCGTAGGTGACGGACTCATAGGAGTCGGAGTTGCCGGAGCCCAGAGCCTTGGCAATGGTGCGCTTGATGTTGTCGTTGGGCATATTGGCCGCCTTTGCTTTCACAATCACGGTAGCCAGACGGGAGTTATTTGCGGGATCGCCGGAGCCCCCCTGCTTCACGGCCACGATCATTTCCTTTGCAATTTTGGTGAACGCGGCGGAACGCTTTGCGTCTGCGGCGCCCTTGGTTTTCTGTATGTTATGCCACTTGGAATGTCCGGACATATCTACCCATCCCTTCATGTAAATAATAATTAACTGAAATATTTTATCACGGTTCCCCGGGTTTGGCAAGTTTTCCGCGATAAATTTACAGCTGGAACGCAATTTTTTAGGGATTCCGGCGGCTCTGCGCGGGGCACGGGTATTTATTCCGAGGTGCCATAGTAGTCAAAGACCTCTCTATGGCGGGCGGATCGCCAGACCCTCAGCTCCGGATACCCTTCCGAAATCCAGCGCACCAGCTGGGGACATACCACATTCTCCGTGGGGAAATGCCCGGCGTCAATCAGGTTGATCCCCTGAGCCCTGGCGTCCAGGAACCCGTTATATTTCACGTCAGAGGTCACAAAGGTATCGCAGCCCTTGGCAATGGCATTCTCCATGTAATCCGCGCAGGCCCCTCCGCCCACCGCAACGCGGCGAACCGGCCTGCCCCCATCGACAAAGCGCATCCCATGGGGACTTAACGCCCCCTTCAGGAAGGTCAGGTACGCGGCCAGAGAGCACTCCCCCGCCTTCAGCATCCCCACCCGGCCGCAGCCGATGGGGGTGCCGTCAGGCGCCTTGCCATCCACCGCCAGCAGCTCCAAATCGGTCAGGCCGGCAGCCTCCGCCAGGCAGTCGTTGACGCCGCCCCGGGCCATATCCAGGTTGGTGTGGGCGCAGATCGCGGAAATCCCCTGCCGCACCAGGGCGCAGACCACGCGGCCAACAGGGTCGCCAGCGGTCAGCCCCTTCAGGGGATGGAAAATCACCGGATGGTGGGAAACGATCAGCTGGCAGCCCAGCTCCGCCGCCTCCTCTACCACATCCTCGGTGATATCCAGGGAAACCAACACCCGGCTTACCTCCTGGCCGCTGTCCCCCACCAGAAGTCCCGCGTTGTCAAAGGACATCTGGGTGGAAAAGGGGGCCTTTTTGTCGATCAAATTGTAAATATCTCCGACTGTCACCATGTCGGGATCTCCTCCTTTCGTCTTTTCAGTTCCTCCAGGGCGGAGGCGTAATCCGCCCTGCGGAGAACGTCCCGTTCCTGCCGGGAATCTCCCATCAGGGATAGCTCCCGCTCCATTTTGGCAATCATCTCATCCAGAAACCGGGGCCACCGGGAATCCTCCTCCCAATCAGCAAGGCGCCCGGCGTAGGACTCTCCGGCGGTCAGGGGAGGCATGGCGCCGCCGCTGACGGTCAGAATGGTGTAGAAGCGGCCCCGATCTTCGCACAGCCCCTCCCTTTGAATCCGGTAGCCGTTTTCCTGCAAAAAACGCCGCAGGCGGGCCCAGTTGGATTGGGGTTGGAGGAGGAGCAGCTTTTCCCTTGTCCAGGGCGCCGCCCCGAGGATATTCAGAATTGTCTCGCCCCCCATGCCGCAGATGGCAATGGTGTCCACCTCCTCCGGCCGAATCCCCTCTAACCCGGGGCATTGGCGCAGCTCCAGTCTGCCGGAAACGCGGTATTTTTCCGCGTTGCGGCTGGCCTGCTGCAGGGGGCCCTTCCGAAGGTCGCTGGCAATCACGCTGGAAACCCGGCCGCCCCGCAGGAGCCAGATGGGCAGGCGGGCGTGGTCGGTGCCCACATCGGCCAGACGGCAGCCCGGCGGAACGCGCTGCGCCACAGCGGCCAGGCGGGCGGTCAACTGCATTTCTCTCATGGAATCTCCCCCGGCTATAAAACGCGGTCAAAAAGGAGCAGGAGGAGCCAACGGCCCTCCTGCTTCCCTATGTGCCTTAGATCAGCTATTGACAGCCTTATTGACCTCCGCCAGGACAGCGTCGCAATCAACGCCATGCACCATACAAGCCTCCTCCACAGTCTCGCCGCGGGAAGCGGGGCAGCCCAGGCAGTGCATCCCGATGGAGAAGAAAATAGGAGCGGTTTCAGGAGCGATGTCCAGGATATCGCCGATAATCGTATCCTTTGTAATGCTAACCATACTTGTGATCCTCCGTTATATCTTTTTCAATAGGATTTCCCCCGGCCCGGCAATTATTCCGGCGGGGAACTCATTCGTGTCTGTATTATACCCGTACCCGCGAAGATTTGCAAGGCTTTTCTCATAAGGCGGCGAAAAATCGGCAGAAATCGTCAATTCCGTGCTTTCTCAGGTATTTACATCCGTTTTGTGAAAAACCTTCAGGTTGCCCGCTTTCCGGCTGCGTTTGTTCAGCTCCGTCTCCAGGGCCTGCGGCGGAATCTCCGTTGCAACCATCATCACCATCAGGTGATAAAGCAGGCTCGCTGCCTCCTCCGCAAGCATCTCCCGATCCTGATTCTTTGCGGCAATCAGCAGCAGGCTGCAAGCCTCCCCCACCTTTTTCAGGATCTTATCCAGGCCCGCCCGGAACAGATACCTGGTATAGGAAGTTTCATCCTCAGCGGTGCGCCGGGCCGCCACAATATCAAAAAGCTCTTCAAAGCTGCTGCCCCGGGAAGCGCAGCGCCGGTTCAGTGCGGCAAACACGGCGTCCATGGTGACATCCTGAAAGCAAAGCAGAACCGTCACATGGTAGAGAACGTCGTTCAGCTCGCCGACTGTCTCGCCCAAGTCCCCGTTCTTGGCGGCAATCACCGTCTCAAATGTTTCCTCCCCGCACTTCTTCAGGATCTGATCCAACCCCTGGCCGTACAGGTAGGCGGTATAGGAGTTGCCCTGTCCGCCCCTTTGCCTGCGATCCAGGGCGACCTGATATTGGTCATAAATCGCGGAATGTACACTCATGTCGCTTCCTCCCAAATCTCGTTGAAAAAGCAGCTGCGGGCTCCCGTATGGCAAGTGGGCCCCTTTGGGTCGCAGAGATAAAGCAGAGTGTCCGTGTCACAATCGGTGACGATTTTACGGACAAAAAGGAAATTGCCGGAACTCTCCCCCTTATTCCAAAGCTGCTGACGGGAACGGGACCAGAACCAGGCGGTCTTTGTTTTCAGGGTCAGCTCCACCGCCTCCCGATTGGTAAAGCCTACCATTAAAATATCCTTGCTTTCCCGATCCTGAATGACCACCGGGATCAGATCAGACTTCCGGAACAGCATATCAACTGTAAAGTTATCCATATTTACACCTTAACGATTGCGGACAGGAATGCCCTTTGCCCGGAGAAACTCCTTTACCTGGGGAACCGTCAGTTCCCCGAAGTGGAACAGTGAGGCTGCCAGGGCAGCGTCCGCATCCGCCTGCTCAAATACCTCCGCAAAATGCTCCAGCCTGCCGCATCCGCCGGAGGCAATGACCGGGATGTGGACGGCTTCGGTGATAGCCCTGGTCATTTCCAGGTCAAAACCCTGCTTGGTACCATCGGCATCCATGCTGGTCAGAAGGATCTCTCCCGCGCCCCGGGCTTCGCCCTCCCTGGCCCACTCCACGGCGTCCCTGCCTGTGGGAGTGCGGCCCCCGGCCACGACCACCTCATAGGTTCCGCTGGGCCTGCGGCGGGCGTCGATAGCCAAAACCACGCACTGGCTGCCAAACCGCTCCGCAGCCCGGTTGATCAGATCCGGTTCCCTGACAGCAGCGGAGTTCACCGAAATTTTATCCGCGCCGGCACGGAGCAGCTGCCGGAAATCCTCCAGGGTGCGAATGCCGCCGCCTACGGTGACGGGCACAAAAACCCTCTGCACAGTGCGGGCAACCACATCGGCCACGGTCTTGCGGGCTTCACAGGTGGCGGTAATATCCAGGAACACGATCTCATCCGCGCCCTGGTCGCTGTAATAGGTGGCCAGTTCCACCGGATCTCCGGCATCGCGGAGATTGACAAAGTTGACCCCCTTCACCACCCGGCCATCCCGGACGTCCAGGCAGGGGATGATTCGTTTTGCCAGCATCTGCATCCCTCCTCACTGCTGCCGGCCACCGTCGGCTACCGCCTGGGCCAGGTCGATTGCCCCGGCGTAGTAGGCTTTGCCGATGATGGCGCCATACAGGTTCATGGCGGCCAATTTCCGGATGTCCTCATTGCTGCTGACGCCGCCGGAAGCGATGATACGGCAGCGCACTGCCTGCCGCAGTTCCTCCAGCCGATGGTAAGAAGGGCCGGACAGGGCGCCGTCGGTTTCAATATCCGTGAAAATCAGGGTCGAAACCCCCAGTTCCTCCATGGATCGGGCAAATTCAAGATAATCCAGTCCGGAGTCCTCCGTCCAACCGGCGGTTTTCACCTTCCCGTCCCGGGTGTCAACCCCCACGGCAATGCGGGGGCCATAGCGCTCCACAGCCGCCCTGACAAATTCCGGATGGGAGACTGCGGCGGAGCCGATCACCATGCGGGATACGCCCATGTCGTCGGCGGCTTCCAGGTCGGCCATGGTGCGGATGCCGCCGCCCAGCTCGATCTTCATGCCGGATTCCTCCGCCACCCGGCGCACGATCTCACTGTTGACCCGTCTGCCGGACTTGGCGCCGTCCAGGTCAACCATGTGAATGTATTTCGCTCCGGCGGCGGAAAAGGCCCTTGCCGTTTCAACGGGGCTGTCCGCCACCTGATGGACGGTATCAAATTTTCCCTTGTAAAGGCGAACCACTTTACCGTCTTTCAAATCAATTGCGGGTAAAATAATCATCTGTTTCTCTCCCAACCCCCGATTACCGGTTCAGGTTCACAAAATTGCGCAGGATATGCAGCCCCACCTCGCCGCTCTTCTCCGGGTGGAACTGGGTTCCAAACACAGTCCCGGCCTGTACCGCAGCCACGACCCGGGCGCCGTATTCCGTAACGGCAATCACCTGGCTCGGATCTTCCGCCATGCCGCAGAAGGAATGGACAAAGTAGACCGAAACCCCTTCCTCCAATCCCGCGAACAGGGGGGATTCTCTGGGAAATTTCAGGCTGTTCCAGCCGATGTGGGGCAGCTTTTTCTCCGTCTCGATCCGCTTTACCGTACCCTTTACAAAGCCCAGGCCCCGGCAGGGGCGAACCTCTTCCCCCTGCTGAAAGAGGAGCTGCATCCCCAGGCAGATGCCCAGGACGGGCTTCTTTTCCCCTTGTTCCATTAAGGTTCGATCCAGGCCGGCCTTCCGGAGCTTGTCAGCCGCATCCGGAAAAGCCCCCACTCCCGGCAGGATGATCGCGTCTGCCAGCTCCAGTTCCTGCCGCTCCCTGGCGATCAGAGACGGATACCCCAGGTAATGCAGGGCATTGGAGACGCTCATCAGATTCCCCACGCCATAGTCCACGATTGCGGTATAGCCCATGGTTACAGAACCCCCTTTGTGGAGGCCACCCGATCCCCCTCTACCTTCAGCCCCTCCTTCATCGCCAGTCCAAGGGACTTGAACAGGGCCTCCGTAATGTGATGGGCGTTGGCGCCATAGAAGCATTTCTGGTGCAGGGTGATGCCGGCATTGAAGGCCACTGCCCTCATAAATTCCAGGGTGAGGCAGGAGTCATACTCGCCGATCCGCTCCTGGGGCATTTCCGCGTCAAAGACCAGATAAGGCCGGTTGGAGAAATCCAGGGCGGTAAAGCACAGGGCCTCATCCATGGGAACATAGCTGGAACCATAGCGGCGGATTCCCTTGCGATCTCCCACGGCCTCCCTGATGGCCAGGCCCAGGCAGATCCCGGTGTCCTCCACCGTATGGTGCCCGTCGCAGTAAAGATCCCCCTGGGCCTTTAAGGTCAGGCCAAAGCCCGCATAAAAGGCCAAGGCGGTCAGTATATGGTCAAAAAACCCGATTCCGGTGGAAATGCTGACCTCTCCCCCGTCCAGATCTAATCGCAGGGAGATCCGGGTCTCCTTAGTGTTCCGTGTAACGGCTGCAGTTCGCGCCATAGTGTCCTCCTTACGCTTCGCCAAAGCGGATTTTGATGGAATTTGCGTGGGCGGTCAGATGCTCCGCCTCCGCAAAGGTCACCACCTCCCGGTGGATGGGCTCCAGAGTAGCCCGGTCAAATTCCAGGACACTCATGGTTTTCAGGAAGGAATCCACCGACAGGGGGCTGAAGAACCGGGCTGTGCCGGAGGTGGGCAGCACATGATCCGGCCCCGCCAAATAGTCGCCCAGAGGCTCCGGTGTCCAGGAGCCCAGGAACACCGCCCCGGCGTTCCGAATCAAGGGCAGAACCGCTCTGGGATGGGCGGTGCAGATTTCAAGATGCTCCGGGGCCACCTCGTTTGCCAGTTCAGCGGCCTGCTCTATGCTGCCGCAGACAAAAATGGCGCCGAAGTTCTTCAGAGACGCCTCAATAATCTCCCTCCGTTCCAGATAGGCGGTCTGCCGAACGATCTCCGCCTGAACCCCCTCCGCCAATTCCCGGCTGGTGGTGATCAGCACTGCGGAGGCCAGCCGGTCATGCTCGGCCTGGCTCAGCAGGTCGGCGGCCACAAACCTGGGATTGGCCGTCTCGTCGGCCAGCACCAGAACATCAGAGGGACCGGCCACCATATCAATATCCACGGCGCCATAGGCCATGCGCTTGGCGGCGGCGACATAGGCATTGCCGGGGCCGACCAGCTTGTCCACTTTGGGGATAAAGCCCGCGCCATAGGTCACGGCACCCACGGCCTGGGCGCCGCCCACGCCGATCACCCGGTCTACCCCGGCGATTTTGGCCGCTGCCAGAACCGCCTGGTTCAGATTGCCGGTGGGCGGGGTGAGCATAATGATCTCCTGCACCCCCGCAACCTTGGCCGGAACCGCATTCATCAGCACAGAGGACGGATAGGCGGCGGTGCCGCCGGGGACATAGATGCCAACCCGGGTCAGGCCCCGCACCACGCGGCCCACCCTGCCGCCGTCCGGGCTATCCCACTCCATGCTCCTGGCCAACAGATGCTCGTTGTAGTCGCGGATATTTTTGGCTGAGCGCTCCATGGCGGCAATCAGCTCCGGCGGGCAGGCGTGATAGGCAGCCTGCAGCTCCGGGCCGGAAAATTCACGGGGCTCCGCCCGGTCAAATTTCAGGGAATATTCCCTGACCGCCTCATACCCCCGGGCCTTGACATCCTCCATAATGGCTGCGGCGGCCTGGTTTATCCTCTCATTCTCGGCGGCGGCCCGGGAACGCATGGAGGCGATTTGCGCCCGCTCCTGGACGCCGTCTGCTTTTATTATCTCAATCATATCCGATTCCTCAGTTCTTCTTCAATTTTAGAAATCAAATCCACCATTTTCTGCTTATGCAGCTTCATGCTGGCGGGATTTACAATGAGCCGGGCGCTGACCGGGGCAACCGTTTCGATGGGGACGAGGCCGTTGGCCTTTAACGTGGAACCGGTTTCCACAATGTCCACGATTGCGTCCGCCAGATCTACCAGCGGCGCCAGTTCCACAGAGCCTTCGATTTTGATAATATCCACATCCATGCCCTTTTTCGCAAAGAAATCCCGGGTCACAGCAGGATATTTCGAGGCTACCCGGCGCAGCTTATAGGTCCCGTAAAAATCAGACCCGGCCTTGACCGCCAACGCGAAGCGGCACTTGCCAAAGCCAAGATCCAGCACCTCATAATAGGCGCCGCTGTGCTCCGTATGCTCCATAATGGTGTCCTTACCCACCACGCCCAGGTCGCAGACGCCGTGGGCCACATAGGTCAGCACATCGGGCGCCTTGCTCAGCACGGCGTCCAGGGGGTAATTGGGGCAGGAATGGATCAGCCGCCGTCCGGGGTCCTTGATCTGCCCGCAGTCAATGCCAATGGTTTCAAACAGCGCTGCGGTCTGATCCTGCAATCGGCCCTTGGTCAGGGCAATTCTCAGGCGGTCACCCATGGGCAGTCACCTCCAATTCCTCAACGCGCTCCCCCGCCACATAGATCACCGTTCCAATGCCCTTTTCCCGGGCCAGGTTCATGGTACTCTCCAGCCGGTTGCAGGGGGAGAGCTGGCAGGTTCCGGCGGGACGGCTGTCAACCACCCGCAGGGCCTGGCGCAGGCTGTCCGGCTCAAAGTGAACCACCGCGTCGGGAACGGGCAGCTCCACCTCCGGCAGGCACCGGGCCACGGAGTCCACATTGACCGCAAAGCCAATGGCGTGAGCCGCGTGGCCGAAATTGGCCACCAGATTGTCATAGCGGCCGCCGGAGACGACCTCGTTTCCGGCCCCCTCCACATAGCCCCGGAAAATCACGCCGGTGTAGTAGTCCATATTGGAAACCATGCCCAGATCAAAGCGCAGGAAGGAACCGTAACCGGCCAGATCCAGCAGGCGATATAGCTCCCTGAGATAGGCCACGGTCTCGCTGCCGCCGGACAGCCGCTCCGCCTCGTCCAGCACCTCTGTGCCGCCATAGAGCCGGGTCAGCCGCCGCAGTGCGCCGCAGGCGGGCTGGCTGCTGTAATCCTCCAGCAGGGCATTGAGTGCGGCGAAATTCTTGCCCGCGATACAGGCCCGAACCTGCTCGGCGACCTCAGCGCCCATCTCCATCTTGGCGATCAGCTCCTGATAAAAACCGGCATGGCCAATCTCGATATGAAAATTCTCCAGCTTGCAGGCTCTCAGGGAGTCCACAGCCAGGGCGATGGTCTCCAGCTCGGGCTTGAATCCCCCGGCGCCGATGATCTCCACCCCGCACTGGGCGATTTCCGTGCTGTTGCCCAGATTCGCCATACCGGAGCGGTAGACCGTCTGATTATAGTATAGCCGCTGGGGGCGGACGGCCCCCTTCAGCTTGGTGGCTGCCACCCGGGCGATTGGGGTCGTGCAGTCCGGCCGCATGACGATCAGCTTGCCGGAGCGGTCTGTGATTTTAAGCATCTGCTCCTGGGGGATGGTGTTGCCGCTTTGGGTAAACAGGTCATAATACTCCACCTCAGGGGTATTGACCTCGGAAAAACCCCGCTGCCGGAACAGATGGGTCAGGGCCGACTGAACCAGGCGCCGCTCCCGGCATTCGCCAAACAGCAGATCCCGGGTTCCCTCCGGCGTGTTTACAATGTAATTCATCGGAATTTACGCTCCTAAATCCTGAGGAAGCACTGAACAAATGCGCCCATATCTCTCTTTTCCGGTGGCGCCGGGCGCAGCATGGGTATTTCATCAGTGCTGCCTTTACTTTATCTCGCTAATGTGCTACAACATTATACGAAATCCTGGCAATCCTGTCAACCGCCATTGTGACCAATTAAAATAACGTAACCTGACTTGTTTCAGGCATTCCATCAAGGGCACCCATGTGGCGCAGCAGATCCAGACTGCCCTGGGAAACCTTACATTCCGCGGCAAATTCCTCAATGGAGACAAAGGTTTTCCCCGCCCGCAGGTCGCAGATTTGCTGTGCGGCGCTTTCCCCCAGGCCGGGCAGTGCGGAAAAGGGCGGAAGAAGCGCGTTGTCCTCCTCCACCGGCAGGAAGTTCACGGCATCGGATTGATAGAGATCCATGGTGGCAAACCGGAACCCGCGAAGGTAGAACTCATAGACCACTTCCAGCGTCACCAGCATATCTTCCTCCACGGCGGCGGGCTTTTCCTTGTCGCTGATCTCCTTGATCTTCTTCTTGCAGACCTCCATGCCGAGGCACATGAAGGTGGCGTCAAATGCCTTTGCCCGGATGGAGAAAAAGGCGGAATAGAAGGCCAGGGGCCGGTGAACCTTGAACCAGGCGATGCGGAAGGCCATCATAACGTAGGCGGCAGCGTGGGCCTTGGGGAAGAGATAACCGATTTTGGCCAGGGATTCGATATACCAGTCCGGGACGTTATGCTCCTTCATCGTCTCTACCCAGCCGTCCTCAAAGCCTTTTTTCTTCACCTTGCCCTTGCGGACGGCCTCCATGATCCGAAAGGAAACCAGCGGGTCAACCCCCATGGAAATCAGATAAAGCATGATATCATCCCGGCAGCCCACGGTGGAGTCTACTGTGGCGGTGCCCGAGAGGATCAGATCCCTGGCGTTGCCCAGCCACACATCCGTACCGTGGGAGAAGCCGGAGAGCCGGATCAGGGTGTTGAACTGGGTGGGCTGGGTGTCCACCAGCATTCCACGGGTAAAGCGGGTGTTAAATTCCGGAATCGCCACGGCGCCGGTGGGCCCAAGCAGCGGGTCGTCCTCATAGCCCAATACTCTGGAGGAAGTGAAAATGGACATGGTGTCCTTGTCGTCCAGAGGGATGGTCTTGGCGTCCACCCCGGTCAGCACCTCCAGATGGCGGATAATGGTGGGGTCGTCGTGCCCCAGCATATCCAGCTTTAAGAGGTTGTCCTCCATGCAGTGGTATTCAAAATGAGTGGTGATGATCTCCGTATTGGGGTCGTCGGCAGGGTGCTGCACCGGGCAGAAGTCATAGATCTCCTTGTCCCCCGGAATGACCACCATGCCGCCGGGATGCTGGCCGGTCGTGCGCTTCACCCCCACGCAGCCCCGGGCCAGGCGGCCCTCCTCCGCATGGGTGCAGGTTTTCCCCCGCTCCCCCAGGTACTTTAAGACATAGCCATAGGCGGTTTTTTCCGCCACTGTTCCGATGGTTCCCGCCCGGAACACATGATTTTCGCCAAACAGTTCAAAGGTATAGCGGTGGGCCTTGGCCTGGTATTCGCCGGAGAAGTTCAGGTCGATATCCGGCACCTTGGCGCCGCCATAGCCCAGGAAGGTTTCAAAGGGGATATTAAAGCCGTCCTTGGCGTATTTTGCGCCGCAGACCGGGCAGGTTGCGTCCGGCATATCCGCGCCGCAGCCATATTCCGCCTGGTGGGACCAGTCGGAGTGCTTGCACTGGGGACAGCGATAGTGGGCGGGCAGGGAGTTTACCTCCGTAATGCCGGAGAGGAACGCCACAAGGGAGGAGCCCACGGAGCCCCGGGAGCCCACCAGATAGCCGTGCTCCAAGGAGTTCTGCACCAGCTTCTGGGCGGACATATAAATCACGTCATACTTCCGCCGGATGATGCCGGGCAGCTCCAGGTCAATCCGATCCCGCACGATTGGGGGCAGATCCTCTCCGTAAAGCTGATGGGCTTTCCGGTACACCAGATACTCCAGCTCCTTCGCCGAGTTCTCCAGCTTGGGCGCAAACAGGCCCTTTGGCAGGCAGGGTATCTCATCGCACTGGTCGGCAATCAAGTTCGGGCCGTCCACCACCACCCGGCGGCAGGTTTCCTCCCCCAGATAGGAAAATTCCCGCAGCATTTCGTCCGTGGATTTGAAGTAGATGGGCAGCGGCTCATCCGCGTCGTCAAACTTCTTGGAGGCCAGCAGAACATGGCGGTAGATTTCCTGCTCCGGGTCCAGGAAGTGGACGTCTCCGGTGGCGCAGACCGGCTTGTTCAGGGCCTGGCCCAGGGCAACCACAGTGCGATTGAAGTCCCGCAACTCCTCCTCCGTTTCCACCGTACCCTTGCGCAGCATAAAGAGGTTGTTGCACAGGGGCTGGATCTCCAGGAAGTCATACCAGGAGGCAATGCGTTCCAGCTCGGAAAATTCCTTTCCCTCCACGATGGCCTGGAACAGTTCCCCCGCTTCGCAGGCGGAGCCGAGAATCAGCCCCTCCCGGTTTTCATTGATGAGGCTCTTCGGCATGATGGGAACCCGCTTGAAATGCTCCAGGTGAGAGAGGGAGATGAGCTTATACAGGTTGCGCAGGCCGGTCTGGTTTTTTGCCAGCACAATCAAATGCTTGGGGCGGCGCTTGATCTTCCCGTTCCCCCGCACACCGCGCATGGCGGGATTGATCTGCTGGACCCGGTCAACCCCCATGTCCCGGAGCATTTTGCGGAACGGGACCAGCATATAGCCCACTGTCGCCGCGTCGTCTGTGGCCCGGTGGTGATGAAAGGCGGGCAGGTTCAGCCGCTCTGCCACCACATCCAGTTTAAATTTGTTCAGATCGGGCAGCAGATTTTGGGCAAGGATCAGCGTATCTATGGAGGTGTTGGAGAACGGGCGGCCAATCCTCCGGCAGGCGGCCGCCAACATTCCCATGTCAAACTCCGCGTTATGGGCCGCCATGGGCCGATCCCCTACCCAATCCAAAAACCGGTTGACCGCCTCCTCCTCCCCGGGGGCGCCGGCCACCATGTCGTCTGTAATGCCGGTGAGCTCCACAATATTCCGGGGGATGCGCATTCCCGGATCGGAGAATGTGGAGTATTCGCCGCAGATCTCGCCGCCCCGGAGGACAACCGCGCCAATCTCCGTGATGCGATCCTTTTTCTTATTGAGCCCGGTGGTTTCCAGGTCAAAACAGACGATCTCCTCGTCCAGATCCGCGTCACGCGCTCCGTGAACCACGACCCGGTCGTCCACGTCGTTGATATAATATGCCTCTACGCCAAAGATGATTTTAATTTTTCCCTTGGCCGCCTTTGCCATATCCGGGAAAGCCTGGACTACGCCGTGATCCGTCACCGCGATGGCCTTATGCCCCCAGGAGATGGCCCGATTGACGATCTCCGCAGGCTCGGTCAGGGCGTCCATGGTGGAGAAGCGGGTGTGCGTATGCAGCTCCACCCGCTTCTCCGAAGCGGTGTCCCTGCGGACGGCGCGCTCCGCCTTCTGAATGGAAAAGGGCTGAATTTCCAGGTCGTTGGTATAGCGGCTCTGGTTTACCTTCCCCTTTACCTTCACATACATCCCCACGCTGATCCCGTCCAGGATGGGCTTTGCCTTTTCATTTTCCATAAACTGGGATACGGTGACTGAATTGGTGTAATCCGTCAGATCAAAGCTGACAACCCAGGCCCCGCGCTTGGCCAGTTCCTTGTGGTTCACCGCAATCACGGTGCCCTCTACGGTGACGATCCGGCAGTCCAGGTTCAGTTCGCTGATCTGAATGGCGGGCTCCGGGTTCCGCCTTCCGAAAATGACCTGGGTGTCCGCCGGGGCCACATAGAGGGGAGCGCCTTTTTTCTTTTTTGATGCGCCGTCTGCGGGCTTTGCCTTCCGCTGGGCCTTGCCTGTTTCCTTTTCGCCGCTGCCAGTAGGGACAGGCGCAAGGGGAATCCCCTTCATGGCGGCGGCACGAAGATCCTCGGTGTGCCGGAAGAGCTGGGTTGTGTCCCCAATCTGACGATCCTGAAACACCACCCGGGCCTGCCGGCCAAAGTTCAGCCGAATCCGGTCAGACAGCGGCACCGCAATGGGGGACAGCGCCTTGCTGCCCCCGGCGGGGACGGTCAGGATCAGTTCCTTGCCCGTGTCTTTCACATCGGCCCCGCTGAGCAGGCCGATGGCCGGGGGATAGAGCTTTTGGGCCTCCGCGCAGATCCACGCCCGGGTCACCTCGCCGCCTTCCTCCTCCGGGCACAGGCGCATGACGATGCGGCTGACCCCGTAGGAACGGGCCAGCTTTTCACCAAGTTCGTCCATCTCCTCCTGCTCCACCGGGCAGAGGGGGCAGAGATTTAATTCAATCGTCCTGTGGGCCACATCCACAGAGGAATGGAGGACGAGGCAGTTCTGCGCAAGCTCCCGCTGGGTGCCGTGCAGCTCACAGCGGGAAAACAGCTTCATCAGGGGAATTCTGGGTGTACTCATATTCTGCTCCTATGGAGGCGCTGAAGCAATCGCCCGCAAATCGCGCTCGCCGATTGATTCAGAGCCTTCCTAATCAATCCATTTTATCAATCATGGCCATCAGCTCGTCCACCAGCCGCTCCTGGGGAACCTTTTTGACCGTTTTTCCCTTTTGGAAGATCATGCCCACGCCATCGCCGCCGGCAATCCCTACGTCCGCTGCCGCAGCCTCGCCCGGGCCGTTGACCACGCAGCCCATGACCGCCACTGTGATGGGCTTTGTGCAGCCACGGAGCCGCTCCTCCACCTCCCGGGCCAGCGGGATCAGGTCGATCCTGGTTCTGCCGCAGGTGGGGCAGGAGATCAGATTCGGGCCATCCCTCCGCAGCCCAAGGGCGCGGAGGATATTTTTCCCGGCAATGACCTCCTCCACGGGGTCTGCGGTCAGGCTGACCCGCAGGGTATCGCCGATTCCATAGGCCAGCATCCCGCCAATCCCGGCGGCGGACTTGATTATCCCCATGGTGCCGGTGCCGGTTTCCGTGATGCCGATATGGAGGGGATAATCGCTCCGCTCACTCATCAGCTTGTAGGCGGCCATGGAGACGCGGACATCGGAGGATTTCAGGCTGACGCAGATGTCGTCAAAGTCATACCGGTTCAGCAGGCGGATATGGCCAAAGGCGGACTCCACCAGGGCCTCCGGGCAGACGCCGCCGTACTTGGCCAGGAGGGGCTTTTCCAGGGAGCCGCCGTTGACGCCGATCCGAATGGGAATCCCCCGGACGGCGCAGGCGTTGGCAACCGCCCTGACCCGCTCCGGCGCGCCGATGTTGCCCGGGTTGATGCGAACCTTATCCGCCCCGGCCGCAACAGCCTCCAGCGCCAGCCTGTAATCAAAGTGGATATCCGCCACCAGGGGGATATGGATCTGCTCCCTGATCTTCCCCACGGCCTTGGCCGCATCCAAATCGGGGACGGCCACCCGGATGATCTGGCACCCCGCCTCCTCCAGGCGCCGGATCTGGGCCACGGTTGCCGCCACATCCTGGGTCGGCGTATTGCACATGGACTGAATGCTCACCGGAGCGCCCCCGCCAACGGGGACAGCTCCAACCATAATCTGTTTTGTCATAGCGAAATTACCTCCATTCCCGGTTCCCCATAGAAAAGAACCGGCGGAAAAGACCGGCCAAACGCCGGCGGCGCGTTTGTTCAGAGTTCCCTAAACCCCGACCAGGCGCAGCACATCGCTGACCGCCACAACCGCCATCAATGCCAGGAGCAGGATCAGGCCGGCTCCGTGGACATAGCCTTCATACTTGGCGGGAATCCGTTTCCGGGCGATCAGCCAGCATAAGCCGTTGACGATCAGGAAGAAAATGCGTCCGCCGTCCAGGGCGGGCAGGGGCAGCAGATTCATCACCGCCAGGTTTACCGCGATAAATGCGGAGAAATAAACCAGGTTCAGCAGGGCATCCGTCCGGCTGGCCGAGGCTTCCCCCACCTCGCTCATGGTGGAGACGATCCCAATGGGGCCGGACAGATCCCGAACCCCCACGGCGCCGGAAACCAGTTCCTCCAGACTGTACCAGATCAAGCGGACAAAGTCAACTGACTGCCGGAGAGCGTAGGTGATCCGGTTCCCGAGGGTGGCCTCCGCCACCTGGAACCGGAACCCGTAAAGGCGCTCCGTCCCGCTTTCGGTTTCATACTCCGTCAGATAACAGGGCACATCCTCCAGCCGGAGCTTTTCGCCGT